>NZ_JAMXFI010000094.1:0-31567 GCF_025460875.1 Microvirga yunnanensis | reverse complement strand
GCAGGCGGCGGGCCTCCGCGACGGTCAGCGGCGCGCAGACGATCCCGCAGGTGTTGCGGATGATGAAGGCCATCTTCTCCGGCGTGCACAGGGAGGCGGCGACGATGAGGTCGCCCTCGTTCTCGCGATCATCGTCGTCGGTGACGATGACGATTTCACCACGGGCGTAGGCCTCGATGGCTTCGGTGACGGAATAGGACATGTCTCTGTTTCTCGATTTCATTCATCTTGTGCTTTAATGCCGTGCTCGCGCGTGAAATCATGCACACGTTCTCTGGAACGGATTCCGATTGGATCTGGCATCGGCAGCTCGCTCGTGACTGTCACCGATGGAGTTCCATCCGTCATCGAGCGCAATCCCAACCATAGTTGTAGTATCCGCGTCGGTATCCCGACCATTGCCTACGCTAAATGGTATACTAACTGATGCTGGTGCGCTGCTCGTGCGAGGTCCACACCTGGTCTTCGAGTCTAGTATTGGAACGTGATGTGAACGACGAAGGCCTACTGATTCAGACGCGCCCTTTCCCATCCGAAGCTTCGGGGAGCGCCCTGCATCGGTCGGATCTATGTCGCCTGCATGCGATAGGCCCGGAGAGGGGTATTTCAAGGATTCGGAATATTGCGCTCAATGAGCGACATCAAGACACGTTGAGCACAATGCATATCGGCTTCGGACAAGCCAGATGTTTGCTGAGTTTGAAAGTCCTCCCAGCGACTTCGTATCGCTTCGCGCCTCTCTCGACCTGCAGGAGTGAGGGTAAGACCTCCATTCGCATCCCGGGCCAAATAGGACCGATTGATGAGGTCGGCAACGGCGTCTTCCGCATCTCGTTCACCAAGATAGGTGGTACGCACCAGAGCTTGTAGCGGCACTCCCGGATTCTCATAGACGCCAGCCAGAACACGGCCAACGGCGAGGTTGACGCCCTCGGCCTGCCGGTGCTCATCAAAGCCTGCTGACAGGTAATGTTGTGCTCGGAAAAGGAGCGCGATGAGAGATTGTTCCTGGCTCGTTGGATTCTCTGCGCTTTTAAGTGTCTCCTGACCAACGGGAAGGTCCGGATGATCTGCTGCGATCCCGTATCGACCTTGCACAAAAAGCAGTGGCTCTCCACTAAATCGCGCGAAATGCTCCACACGACCGATGTGAATCACGTGATCTCCACCTTCGTGACTGGCGATACGTCTACACTCGAAATGGCCAACAACTCCGTTCAATATCGGAGAACCAGACCGTCCAGGTCTCCATAACGGCCGTGCAAATTTGTCTTCCTCTGAGCTGGAAAAATGCCGCGAAACGTCGATCTGATCTGACGCCAGGATGTTTACAGCGAAGGTATCAGAGGCCTGAAAAACCGGGAAGCTTCTGGACTTCCGGCTAATTGACCAAAGGACCAGAGGAGGATCAAGCGACACTGACGAAAAAGAATTCACCGTGACGCCCGCGCGCTGCTCACCGCTCTCGGCGGTGATAACGGCTACTCCGGTGGCGAATTGCCCTAGACACCGACGGAACGTCCGACTGTCAAGTGCCGGATCTCCTTCCTCAAGCAGTTCCCGATCATCCGCAGTCATCATCGGAGGTTCCTCCCAGAATCTGTGCAAGCTTTACGTCGCCGCGAGCGTGGATTAGCCACGGTGCCTTCACTCAGTGTGGGAAGTGATAGAGGCGCCGCGATGTAGCCGCGATTGTCGATCGGTCGGCGGAGTTTGGAACCCAGTCGACAAAGGCATCGATGGCCGATTGATAAGTCACCGTGTTTTCAAAGTCTGTGAACGGGCAATCGCTTCCCCACACGAGCCGCTCTGGGCCGCCCACTTCGAGTAGGCGCCGAGCGAGCGGTTTGGGGTCACACGCAATCCGAAAGCCGCCCGATAGCTTGGCCCATGTTCTTCCGCTGTCGAAAGCTCGCAACAGTGCCTGGAAGCCGTCGCTGCGCACTCCCAGACTTGGATCAGGTCTTCCAAAGTGATCTACAACCAGTTTGGCAGGGGCACGCGTAAGGACAGGCAGCACGTCGGGAAGCCTTTGCCCTTCGATGTGAAGATGGACATGCCAGTCAAGGTCGGCAATCCGGCGAAGCAGACGCTGATACTCGGCCGATTCAAGATCGGGGAGAACCTTGCGACCGCGGAACGAGAGGCGGACTCCCACAACGCCATCAGCATCCATAGCTTTCAGAGGGGATGTCACATTAAGTGAGTATAGCGGCGGAGCCGCTCAACGAGGTCTGGTTATGCACAGTCCAAGTCGTTGATTTCTCGCGGCGCGAGATTTTTCCTTGACGAGTATAGGGCAGTATTCCCCGTTAATGTGACATCTCCCGGATCAGGCCATGCGGTTCGGCCTGGGCCTCGGCCACGAGGGCCTCCGCCTGCTCCGCCTCGAGAAGCAGGGTGCGGCAGCGCTCGTAGAAGGCTTGGCCCACGTCGGTGACCCGGAACCGGCGGCTGGATCGCTCGATCAGCCGCACACCCAAGCGCCGCTCCAGCATCGCGATGCGGCGGCTGAGCTTGGATTTGGGCTCCCCCAGCGCCCGGCTGGCCGCCGAGAAGCCACCATGGCTGACCACTTCGGCGAAGTAGGCATAATCGTTCAGGTCAGGGCGGATCATCGTTCCTCCTATGGAACGCTATGTGCCACAAATGCCGGCTACACGCACCAGCGTTCTGAAGGCATTTACCTCCTCAACAGCAAGACGCTGCTGATTTGGAGAAAGACAATGACCGGCAGGTTCAACAACAAGGTTGTCGTGGTCACCGGGGGTACGAGCGGCATCGGCCTCGCCACAGCCAAGGCATTCTCAACCGAGGGGGCGTCGGTGTTCATCACAGGTCGCCGACAGGACGCGCTCGATGCCGCGCTCAGGCAGATTGGCGGTCGGGTGACGGGCGTCCAGGGCGACATGAGCCAGTTGGCCGATATTGACCGTCTCTATGATGCGGTCCAGCAGAAGCACGCCCAGATCGACGTGGTCTTCGCCAATGCGGGCGGCGGCGATTTTGCGCCGCTCGGGTCGATCACCGAGGAGCAGTACGAGCGCACCTTCGATACCAACGTGAAGGGGGTCCTCTTCACCGTCCAGAAGGCGCTGCCTCTGCTCAAGGACGGTGGGTCGGTCGTGCTGACCTCCTCGACCACAAGCATTTCCGGCACCCCTGCCTTCAGTGTCTATTCGGCCACCAAGGCAGCCGTCCGCAGCTTCGCCCGCAACTGGATCCTCGACCTCAAGGATCGGCGCATTCGGGTGAACGCCATCAGCCCCGGAGTGACCGAGACCGCAGGTCTGAACGATCTGTTCGGGGGTGGAGACCAGGCGCAGGGCACGAAGGATTTTCTGGCAGGCCAGATCCCGCTGGGTCGGATCGGGCAACCCGAGGAGATCGCCAGGGCCGTGCTCTTCCTTGCTTCCGATGAGGCCAGTTTCGTGAACGGCGTTGAACTCTTCGTCGACGGCGGGCAGGTCCAGATCTGATCCTCCTGGAGCGGCCATGCCGCTCCTTCCCATCATGGGACCACAGATGGGCGGTGCTCACATGCGTCCTGATGGAGATCGCTGATGTGACGCCCGCTATCCGACCCAGCCTATCGGTCCTCATACCCAGGCATGGTTGAGTGATCGTCCAGGATCGAGATGCTCATGTCGCCGGTCGGCCGAGCACTCTCCCAAGCCTTGCAGTACAATCAAGGAATCCTGACATGAACATCCTGAGAAGGGTGGCGGTCGCCTTTGCGCTGACCGCCACGATGGCAACAGCAACCTTCGCCCAGACCAATACCGCGACAGCACCCATTCCGGAGATCTCGGACGCGGCGCTCGTCAACACCTTACCCGGCTTCGAGGAAGGCACCGTCGTCGCGAATGGCGTGAAGCTGCACTATGTCCGCGGCGGAAGCGGCACGCCGGTCGTTCTGCTGCCCGGCTGGCCGCAGACATGGTGGGCCTGGCACAAGATCATGCCGGAGTTGGCCAGGAACCACACGGTGATCTCCGTCGACCTTCGTGGCATGGGAGCCTCTGACAAGCCGGATGATGGATACGAGAAGAAGGTCCTTGCAAAGGATATCTACGAACTCGTCAGAACGCTCGGGTTCGAGAAGGCGGATGTTGTCGGGCATGACATCGGCTCAATGGTGGCATTCGCGTACGCGGCCAACTTCCCGCAGGCGACCGGCAAGGTCGTGATGATGGATGTCCCGCATCCGGACGTGGAACTGGCAAAGTGGCCCTTGCTCCCGACGGTCGGCACGTTCGGCGACACGATCGAAGAGGACCATGCCTATGCGTGGTGGTTTGCGTTCCATCAGGTGAAGGGCCTGCCCGAGGATATCTTGTCCGGCAGGCAAGATCTCGAGCAGAAGTGGTTCTTCCGCTACCTGATGAAGGATGAGAGCAAGATCGACGCGAGGGATCGCGCCGTCTACGCTGCGGCCTATGCCAGCCGCGATGCGATCAAAGCGGGCAATGCCTGGTATCAGGCCTTTTCGCAAGACATCGTCGACGACGGCACCTATTCCAAGCTGACCACGCCCGTGCTGGCGCTTGGCGGGCCCGGGTACGTCTGGCTCAAGACCACCCTCGAGCGGAAGACCACCGACCTCAAGGCCTACAAGGTTCCCGACAGCGGTCACTTCATCGCCGAGGAGCAGCCCGCCGCGACGCTGAAGTACCTCGTCGATTTCCTGAAGTAGCCCGCGATTTCAAGGAAGGAATCCTCTCATGACCGGAGAAGCCCCTGGCGCCAGCCGCCGCCGTATCCTCCAATTCATGGCGGTGCTGCCCGTCATCGCCGCAGGACGTGCAGCACTCGGTGAGACACCAGTCACTCCCATTCCGGAGACGACGGACGCCGTCACGCCCTTCAAGGTCTCCGTACCGCAAGCCGCGATCGACGATCTGAAGCGGAGGCTGCAAGCCACGCGCTGGCCGGAGAAGGAAACGGTCTCGGACTGGTCACAGGGCGTACCGCTCGACAAGGCAAAAGCTCTGATCGCCTACTGGGAGAAAGAGTACGACTGGCGCAAGTTCGAGAAGCGCATCAACGCCTATGCGCAGTATCGCACCAAGATCGACGGCCTTGCTATCCACTTCATCCACGTGAAGTCGAAACACGCGAACGCGCTGCCGATCATCCTCACACACGGATGGCCGGGCTCGGTCGTCGAGTTCCTGAAGGTGATCGAGCCGCTGACGGACCCAACCGCACATGGTGGTCGACCTGAGGATGCATTCCACGTCGTCATTCCATCGCAGCCGGGTTTCGGCTTCTCCGACAAGCCTTCGGATGAGGGCTGGAACGTCGTCCGCACCGCGAAGGCCTGGGGCGTCCTCATGAAACGCCTCGGTTACGACAGGTGGGTGGCGCAGGGTGGCGACTGGGGCTCGGGCGTGACCCATGCCCTCGGCCATGTGCGCCCGGACGGCCTCGTGGCCGCCCACGTCAACTGGCCGCTGGTGTTCCCCGAGAGGTTTCCTGAGAGACCGACCCCGGAGGAGAAGGCCGCGATGGACGCAGCGGCAAGGTTCGCCAACGACCAGTTCGGGTACTTCAAGGAGCAGGCAACGCGGCCACAGACCATCGGATACGCCCTTGCGGATTCGCCGGTGGGACAGGCGACCTGGATCTACGAAAAGTTCCAGGCTTGGACAGACAATCAAGGCGAGCCGGAGGATGCCCTAGCCATCGACGAAATGCTCGACGCCATCTCGTTCTACTGGTTCACGGACACAGCCGCACCCTCGGCCCGGATCTACTGGGAGAATGCCCGCAATGGCGGCGGTTTTAATGCAGGCCGGATCGAGCTCCCGATGGCTGCGACGATCTTCCCGAAGGAGATCTACCGCGCTCCCAAGGCGTGGGCCGAGGCCCATTGGCCCAACTTCATCTACTGGAACGAGGTCGACAAGGGCGGCCACTTCGCGGCCTTTGAACAACCCGGCATCTTCACCGCCGAGATGCGGAAGGCCTTCAGGACCGTCCGCTGAACAGACGCACCCTCATCAGGAAAGGATCTACCATGCCAACGAACGAAGAAGTGATACGCGAGCTTTACCGCACGGCCGAAATCCAGGACGTCGATGCCTTCGTGAAGCTGTTTGCGGAGGATGGCTACTTCTGGGACGTCTCAACGGGACAGAAGTATTTTGGCCCTGAGATCGGGAAGACCGTGGAGATCTATGCGGCCGCATTCCCGGATATGCACCGGGAGCTGCTCTCCTTCTACGTGACGGGTGATGTGGTCGTCGTCGAGCTTACCCTCAATGGCCATCATCGCGGTCCGCTCGCGCTGCCGGCGGGCACCATTCCCGCGACCGGTAACGCAATCCAGGCACCCTGCTGCGACGTCTTCCATCTGAAGGACGGCAAGGTGCAGTCTTTCCACTGCTACACGGCTGCGACGATCCTGCTAGGCCAGCTCAGTGTGCTCGGCAACCTCGGAGCGTCGTTCGGCTGAGGCCGTTTTGAAGCCCCTCCTCATCAGCCTCACATTATCCAAGGACATAGCCATGAGCACCAAGAACGGTCTTGATGCCCTCCTGTCACCTGAGAACTCCGTCGTCTTGCTGATTGACCATCAGCCATTCCAGTTTGCCAACCTGCACAGCCACGAACCAACAATGGTCCTGAACAACGTTGTTGGACTGGCCAAGGCCGCCAAAGGGTTTAACGTCCCAACCATCCTGACTACCGTTCTGGAGGATCGCGGCGGCTTCCTCGCGAAGCAGCTTCAGGACGTCTTCCCGGAGCAGAAGCCCATCGACCGGACCTTCATCAACACGTGGCAGGACGGCCGTGTGGTGGAGGAGGTGGAACGGACGGGGCGCAAGAAGATCGTGATGGCGGCGCTCTGGACCGAGGTTTGCCTCGCGATGCCGGCGATCCATGCTCTGGGAGAAGGATACGAGGTCTACATCGTCACCGATGCATCCGGCGGGGTCTCGCGGGAAGCACACGATATGGCGGTGCAGCGGATGATCCATGCTGGGGCGATCCCGATCACATGGCTTGCTGTCCTCAGTGAATGGCAGCGGGACTGGGCACGTACAGCCACCCTGGAGACGGTCGCAGCAGTCGCGTCGGAACACGCTGGAGGAACGGGTGTCGCTCTTGCATGGGAGGCACAGCTCCTCGGCGCACAGCAACGAACCTGACCTGCGCGAACGACTGGTTCGGGCCTTCCACGAGCTTTGCGCATCAAGGAAGGCCCGAATGTCTGGAACGGGTCAATCTGAGCCGTTCAGCTTGGCCGTGTGAGAGTCTGCTTAGCGGCTGATAGCTGCCTTTGGCTCCGTGTCGGGCCAGGCTGCCGGCAGCCTCGCGTTCCTTAGACGATCCCCCACGCCCGGTAGCGCCGACGCCCTGTAAGCTCCCGCGGCAGGGCACCTCCCAACTGCACCAACATCAGATCAACAGCCTTGGGCGTCACCTTCAGGAGTTTGGCGCCTAGCGGCACTGTCACCAAGGGACGCGACAGAAACAGATCCACGAGCTCCGGCAGCTTGGAATTGCTGCGGCATTTGTCAGCCACCCGGCTCATTAGATCCCGGGCGAGGATCAGTCTCTCCAGATCCTTGTTGGCGATCTCGATGCTCTCTTCAAGCACCTGGCAAAAGCCCTGCAGCTTGTCGAGGGTCCCTTCCCTCCCCTGCGGCCGGAACTTCGATTGCTTGAACCCGGCCGCGAGCGGTAGGAGATGATTGGTCACTCCGCGAGCCCGCAAGATTGATCCGGCCATGGTCAGTCCGAGCCAGGGTTGTCGTGTATAGAGGTTCAGATCGAGCCAGGCATCCCAGGCAACGGCGGCCGCGGCAACCGACGGCCAGTGAGATACCCGCTTCACAAGATCGAGCCAGGCGTCCTCATTCTCGGCCTCGTCCATGTCCGGATCATAGACCAGGTGCGAGCGGCTCTTGGGCAGAGGCGTTTCGCCGGCCAGAACCTTGTCGGTCCGATCGAGGAGTGCATCAATCTCGGCGAAATGAGCCTTCAACGGATCCGCGTCGTTGGCGAAGGCCGGATAGGCGTCGTCATCATCCGGATCGATTTTCTTTCTAGCCTTACTCTTGGGCTCTTCGACCTTCACTGGCCCGACCCCACGCAGGGCCGCCAAGCCGTCATAGGAGGGGAGCGCGCAAGGTTTGTGCAATAAACCGCGCCAAACAGGACAAACTCGGAACGATATCTTTCAGACGCTGCCGGTTTGTTGGTTGCGACGCACGCTGAAGCAAGCAGAAACTCTCAAGAGATCAAAGCTCTAACAACATTGTCTATCCCTCAGCCGATGATTAGTGCCTTAAGAAACTTGCATTCGCCTGGCATCCGACTGCCGACCTCATTGAGGAGCCGCACCAAGCGAGAAGGTCTGCAGAACAGCGTCAAATTAGATGCTGTCGAACCGGTGTTCACACTTCGTCCAACTTACCGAGGTTTGTTGCACAAACCTTGCACGCTCCCCCATTAGAGCCCTCCTCGTCGAGCAACTCATCCAGGAAGAACGGATCGAACGGTTGGCCGCAGCCCTATCATTCGGTTACGTCCGGGGACGGATCGGCGTTACGGCCGAGTTCAGCGGGCGATGCCGGAGGGATTCGTCGAATGAATACCTCAAGCCCCGTTAGGAGCGCTCATAGCGGTTTAGACGAACAACACCCGGAGCATTCTCAGGGTCTCGGAAGTGCAGGCGATGAAATGTGGCTTACGCCCGAAAGACCAGGCCAATGAACGTGCAGACTCGTTTGGAAGCCAATGCAATCCTTGATCGTCTCGTCGCAGATGGTTCAACCTTCTCCCGAAATGACGCCCGCCGGTTGATCGAGTTGATCCCCGTCACTCCCCGTTCGTGGTTTGCGTTCAAGGGCATATTCAAAGGACCAGGCTCCAGCATCAGGGGCCATGCGCCTGGTCATGGCGACGTTGAGTTGAAGGGAGAATCCAAGGAGAAGACGATCACGCTCAACGTGCCGGCCTCGCACAGGATCGGCGGGTATGTGGTGATGCACACACCCGGCTCGATCTACATCGAGTTGATGTGGGCCGAAACCAAGATGGATCAATCAGGATTGAGCTGCTTACTCGATTATGACCGAGCCAGCAAAGAGCCGGATGCTATGCGGATAGCCGCCCAGAAGTCACTGTCAGTGTTTTTTCTCACCTTCAACTACATCTCTTATGTATCCTGGAAACAGCCTGAGCAGGTTTGAGGCAGCGCCGTTTGAAACGACGTCTCGTTGCCACTCTACATGCGCCACTAAGCGGTTACATGCCGCGGCTGAAAGCAGTAGCTCTACCGCTTGGAACACAGTGGACGACAGACCGGTCCGCAGGCGTAGTCTCACCAGAGTAGGCCCAAGCCAGCTTTGAGGCGCTACCATGAGTCGGGAACTGCATAGGTTTACCATGCCACACGAGCGCTTCGCTCTGCCGGAAACCGGTGTTCGTGTTTGTTTTGCATTCACGCACCCGCACGAATGGCGGCCAGCTCTCGGCTGTCGTTACCCGCCGTTGGTGATGCGGCTGCAGGAGGCAGTCCCGTCTCAAAGAGGCGCTCGTCCGGCCATAGGGTCGAGGCATTAGGCCAAAGGAGACCTTCGCCGGAGTGGCGTGAGCTGCTAATCTCATATCAGGGCCTCTCACGGCTTGGTCTACTCGACCGCCCTGATCGCGAGGCTCCGACGTCGGCCGATCGGGAGGTTCTCCAACCCCTATCGCGCCGGCGTTGCCGTCATTGGAGTGAGTAGAGTCATTTTTCGATGCTCAACCTCTCTGACGGAGATTGGCTACTGTCTTAGGGGTACAAGGCAATCATTGATCGCTGCCGTCAATCCTGGATTCTACAGAGGCGGGCGAAGCACCATCGACGGCTATTTCGGCATCATGCGTCCTAGCGCCGATGCAACGACATGCTGTTCCTCCTTTGACAGTGCCGCGACAAGCCTTCGCTCGGTTTCCGCATGGTCACGCATCGCGGGCTCCACCAGCTGCCGCCCTTGCTCGGTCAGTTCGACGATCACGCCACGCCCATCCATATCGTCAGCCATTCGGCGGATATGGCCAGCCTTCTCCAGTTTGCGCAGCAGGTTCGACAGCCCGCCCGAAGTCAGGATCAGTGTGTCGAGCAGTTGCTTCGGTGACATCCGGTAAGGCGCGCCTTCCACCCGAAGCGTCGCCAGCACGGCAAATGCAGGATACTTTAATCGATGCTTCGCCAGCGTCCGGTTGATCGCCGTCAAGAAGACCTCGTGGAGATGCAGCAGGCGGCCGACGACGGCCTTGCCGGAGCAGTCCACGTCGGGGAGTTCCCGGCGCCATCGCTGCATGCCAGAGCCAATACGATCTCCTTCTACCGATGCGATCGCTTCCTCGGTCTTAACATGTCGCAGCGCACCATTGCGCATATCCACCCTCCGGATCAAGTTCCTGCAATCGATAGGCGAACTGCGCCGCAAGGCAATTCGTCGGCGGTTGAGGGGTACAAGATATCTTTCAATTATCTTTCTTGAAAGACAAATTTACCCGTGCCATGCTCCCGACCGAAGGGCAGGCAGAAGCACTGCCTTCGCGGCGCAAGGCCAGGGACCATTGGCTTCTGCTCCGCAACCAGACGGGAGCTGCAACCATGAGCCATTGTCTTCGCTACACGACGGCCGCCCTTCTCACTCTCGGCCTTTCCGCCATTGCCCAAGCCGAGGAACTCGTCGTGGGGGCGTTCGGAGGGTCCTTCGCCGACAACGTTAAGGCCTGCCACGTCGCGGCCTTCGAGAAGGCCACCGGCGCGACCGTGTCCCTCAAGCTCGGCAATTCCTCGCAATTCGCCGCGGCGCTCCGGGCCACCGGCGGCAAGTCGGACATGGACCTTGTCTACATCGACAACTCGCTCGCCGCCCAGACGCACGGCGAGAATCTCAACGAGCGGATCGATCGGTCCAAGCTGAAGAATGCCGGCGACATCATTCCAACCGCCTGGGGCAAGGATGACAGCTACGTTGTCGCCATGGTGAGCGCCACCACGCTCGTCTACAACCCCAAGCTAGTCAAGACGCCTCCGACCTCTTGGCTCGATCTCGCCGACCCAGCCTACGCGGGCAAGTATGCCATCGGCGACATCAGCGGCACCGCAGGCCTGCACTATTTCCTGGCCTTGAACAAGCTGAAGGGCGGGACGCTCGACAACGTCGATCCAGGTATCGAGGCCATCAAGCCCATCGCCAAGGGTTCGGCGGTACTCTACACCCAGGCGGACCAACTGATCTCACTGTTCGAGCGGGAGGAGATCGCAATCGCGCCCTGGTACCCGGATCGTGCCGGTGTCGCCATGGACAAGGGACTTTCGCTCGCGGTCGCTTATCCGAAGGAAGGTGCCGTGGGCATTCTGCCGGCCGTGCTCATTCCCAAGGGGACCGCGAAGTCGGAACTGGCGCACAAGTTTCTCGATCAGGTCCTCTCGGCGGAGGGGCAGGGCTGCTTCTCCGAGCGGGCCTATATCGGGTCGGTCAACACCAAGGTCCAGCTCTCCGACAAGCTCAAGAAGATCGTCCCCTACGGCGCAACGCTGGAGAAGGCCTGGTTCATCGACCCGGAGGTCATTGCCAAGAACTCGCCGACCTGGACGCGTCGCTGGCAGCGTGAAGTAGCGCGCTGAACCGGCCGCCTGTCAGGCAGGAGCTTCCATGAGCGCGCTGAGCTTCGAGCAGCTGGGCAAATCCTACGGGGATGTCACCGTCGTCAGTGACATCTCTCTCACGATCAACGAGGGCGAGTTCGTTTCGCTGCTTGGCCCGTCCGGTTGTGGCAAGACGACGATCCTACGGATGGTGGCGGGACTCGTCCAACCAAGTCGTGGCCGCATCCTGATCGGCAGCGATGATGTCACCGCACTGCCGCCGAACAAGCGCGGTCTGGGTCTCGTCTTCCAGTCCTATGCCCTGTTCCCCCATCTCACCGTCTACGAGAACGTTGCATTCGGGCTGCGCCGTCGCAAGGTCGCTGGCGCAGAACTCGACAAGCGCGTAAAAGAGGCCTTGGCGATGGTTCGACTCGCGAATTTCGGCGAGCGCTACCCACGCCAGCTTTCGGGTGGTCAGCAACAGCGGGTCGCCATTGCGAGAGCCCTTGCACCTCGGCCCCGCGTGCTGCTGTTCGATGAGCCTCTCTCCAACCTCGATGCGCAGCTTCGCGACGAAATGCAGATCGAGCTGAAGCGCCTGCAGCGTGGGCTCGGGATCACGACGCTCTTCGTTACTCATGATCAGGGCGAGGCGCTGTCCATGTCCGACCGTGTCGGGGTGATGGCGAAAGGTGTTATGCAGCAATTTGCAAAGCCGGAGGAGATCTACCATCGGCCGGCGACCGGCTTCGTCGCCAGCTTCATTGGCAAGCCGAACCGGCTTCCCGGAACCATCGCCTCCCGACAAGGAAGGGGCGGCGTCTTGCGCCTGGGCGACGGCATTGAGCTGCCTGCGGTCTCCGTTGACCAACCCGTGGGCGCAAAGGTCGATGTCGTCATCCGCCAGGAGGCAATCCGGCTCCTGAATGGCACAAGTGCACCTGGCGCTCTCCAGGGCACCGTCGTACTTCGTTCCTTCAGCGGTGCCCGGGTCCAATATGTCGTGCGCCTCCCGGGAGGAATCGAACTCATTGCCGAAACCGCGTCGCATGGGCCGAATGCTTCGCTCGCACCGGATACGCCAGTCATGCTGGTCGTCGATGCCGACTCAGTCTTTGCGATGCCAGCCGAGGAAGCGGGCACATGATCTCCGTTCGGCAGAGCCTGATGCTGATGGCACCGTTAGCGCTGGTGCTCGCAGGCTTTTTCCTCGTCCCTGTGCTGATGCTGCTGCCGACGAGCTTTGGCGAGTATATGCCGGGTTCAGGCGTTGTGAAGGGCGTCTGGACGCTAGAAAACTACACTAACATTATCACTGACGAGTATTACCGCGAGGTGGTCTGGCGCACGCTCGGCCTCGGCCTCTTCGTGACCCTCGTCTGCCTCGTGCTGGGTTATCCGCTTGCGTACCTCATCGCCCGCGGGCCGGAACGCTGGCGCTTGCCGCTGATCCTGCTCGTGATCTTTCCGATGATGCTGAACCTTGTGGTTCGGTCCTTCGGTTGGATCGCGCTTCTGGCCAATCGCGGCCTTGTCAACAACCTGCTCATCCAGATGGGGCTGATCTCGGCACCGATCAAGCTGATGTTCAACCTGACCGGTCTCATGATCGGAATGACCCACATCTATCTGCCCTTCATGGTGCTGATGCTGGTGGCGGCCATCCGCAACGTGCCGCGTGATGTCGAAGCCGCGGCGGCGACCCTGGGATCGAGCCGACTTCACGTCTTCACCTCGGTGACTCTGCCTTTGTCCGCACCGGGCATTCTGGCGGGTTCAATTCTTGTTTTCGTGCTGACCATCAGCGCCCTTGTGACACCACGCATGTTGGGCGGACCAACCTACAAGGTCATGGCGACGCTGATCTATGACGAATACATGCAGCTTCTCGACTGGCCCAGCGGATCGGCGCTGTCCTTCGCACTGACGGCTATGGCTATTGGCATCATTTGGCTGTCGAGTCGGCTGACCAAACGATGGGCAGGTATGGCATGAGCACGGATGGCGATACCCATCCCGGCCTTGGGGTAACGATCACAGCCTTTGCCGTGATTATCTTCTTGCAGGTTCCGGTGGCCGTCGTGGTCCTGGCGGCGTTCTCCACCACGTCTTATCTGACGATCCCGCCGCAAGGTCTGACGCTATCCTGGTTCGGCAAGGTGCTGAGCGACCCGACCTACCTTTCGGCGATCCGCATGAGCCTGATCCTGGCCTGCGGCTCGACCGCGATCTCGCTGGTACTGGGGGTAGCGTCAGCCTATGCCTTGTTCCGCAAGTCGATCCCCGGCTCGGAAGCCATTATCGCCTTTCTCATGGCGCCGCTGGTTCTGCCGGCAGTGGTCATTGGTGTCGCGCTCCTCCAGTTCTACAGCCTGACAGGGCTGCGCGGCAGCCTGGTCGGTCTTCTTCTCGCCCATGTGGTGATCACGGTTCCGTACATAGTGCGCTCGGCGCTGGCGAGCCTGAGCGGCCTCGACCTCGCGGTCGAGGAAGCAGCGCGTGTGCTTGGAGCCAGCGGGTTTGAGGCGTTCCGTCTCGTCACCCTTCCACTTATCCGGCCGGGCCTCGTGGCCGGCGCTCTCTTCGCCTTCATCACTTCGCTCGACAATGTTCCCGTGACGATCTTCCTGATCGGCGCCAATCAGACGACCCTGCCGGTTCTGATCTTCTCGTCCGTTGAGATGGGTGTCGATCCGAGTGTCGCTGCGGTCTCGACACTGCTCATTGTTGCAACGGGAATCGTCCTCCTGCTGGCGGAACGTCGCGCCGGCTTCCACCGCTTCGTTTGATACGAGGTCACATCATGCCGCTGACCAGCAAGGGTTTTCCCCTCTTCCTCACCTTCGATCTTGATGCCGAGACGATGTGGACCGCTCGCGATCCAGCTTATGCCAACAGGCCCATTCTGATGTCGCAGGGGGCTTATGGCTGGAAGGTCGGGACGGGCCGCATTCTGGATCTCCTTGATCGCTACGGGATCAAGTCAACCTTCTTCGTTCCCGGCCTCGTGATCGACCAGCGCGAGGGCTTGATCGAGGAGATCCTGAAGCGCGGCCATGAGCTGGCGCATCACAGCTATTCCCACGCCTGGATTCTCTCACTCACGCCCGAGCAGGAGCGTGAGGAGATGGAGAAGGGCTTTCAGTCCATCAAGCGGGTCAGCGGCAGGGCTCCGCGCGGCTGGCGGTCCCCGGCGGCCGAGATCAGCGCGGTCACCATGCCGATGCTCGTCGAGTACGGCTTCGACTACTCGTCGAACTTCTTCGATGACGATTCGCCGTACCTGCATGTCGTCGAGGGCAAGGAGACGGACATCGTGGAGCTGCCCTTCCGCTGGGTGCTCGATGATGCTCCCTTCTTCCAGTACTCGATTGTTCTGCCCGGCCGCACGATGCAGGCGCCCTCGGCCCTGCTTGAGGCGTGGCGGAGCGAGTTCGACGTCCTCTACGCCGAGGACCGCATGATGATGATCGGCATGCATCCGCAGATTATCGGCCAGCCCTCGCGCATCAAGGTCCTCGAGGGTCTGATCGAGCATGCCCTGAAGCATCCGAATGTCTGGATTGGCCGCTGCGACGAGATGGTCGACGACATGCGCCCAGCCCTGACGAAGGCACGAGCGGAGGCACGGCGGTGAGCGGCCTGCTGACCCAGCGGCGCATCCTGGTCACAGGTGGCGCCAACGGGATTGGGCTTGCCACGGTCCGGCGCTTCGTGGACGAGGGGGCCAGCATTGTCGCGCTCGATCGGGACAAGGTAGCGCTGGCGCTGCTGGCGCAAGCATCGACGGAAGGCCGCATTCATGTTGTAGCGGCCGACGTTGCCGACGACACCTCCGTTGCGACTGCGGTTGCCACTGCCGCGGATGCCCTGGGCGGGCTCGATGGTGTGGTCAATGCCGCCGGCGTCGACCTCGTCGCGGATCTCGAGACGATGACCCTGGCGGACTGGTCCCGCGTGCTCGCCGTCAACCTGACCGGGCCGGTGATCGTGATGCAGGCCGCCCTTCCCCACCTGCGCGCCGCAGGAGGTGGCACCATCGTTAATGTGTCTTCCGGCGCCGGACTGTCGCCGCTGAAGCACCGCACGGCTTATTGCGCGTCCAAGGCCGGCTTGCAGATGGCCTCGAAGGCGGTGGCCATGGAGGCGGCCGAGTTCGGCATCCGGGTCAACACGGTTTGCCCCGGCGCGGTCGAGACAGAGCTGTTTCGATCGAGCATTGACCATGCTCCCGATCCACAGGCCGCCTATGAGGCCGTTCGCGCCCGCTATGCGCTGCAGCGCATCGCCTCGCCCGACGAGATCGCCGCCGCAATCCTGTGGCTGACGAGTGCGGAGTCGTCCTATGTCACCGGCACGGCGATTGCGGTCGACGGCGGACGCACCTTCCATTGAGGAGATTGTGATGAGCGAAAGCCAGGGTCGCTTTATTGGCAAGACGATCGCGATCACCGGCGCCGCTCATGGGATCGGCGCCGCGACGGCTCGGCGCTTCCTGACTGAGGGTGGGCGCGTCGCTGTCATCGACCGGGAGGGTGACGGATTTGAAGAGTACCGGAGCGCCTTTCCGGCGGACCGCCTGATGGTGGTGGTCGGCGACTGTACCGACGCATCCGTCCTGGCCGATTTCCACGATCGCGCTGTGGCGGCCTTCGGACCCGTTGACATTCTGTTCAACAATGTGGGCCAGAGCGGCCGGGAGCGGGCGGCCCACTTTCATGAATCCGAGGAAGAGGTGTGGCGCTTCGTGCTCGAGGTCTCGCTCCTGACCACCATGCGCCTGTCGCGGCTTGTTGTGCCGGCCATGCGCGAGCGCGGCGGGCGCATTGTCAACATGTCCAGTGACGCAGCCTTTGTGGGGGATGCCGGCCTTACCGACTATGCTGCCGCCAAGATGGGGATCGTCGGGTTCACACGATCGCTCGCCCGCGAACTGGCGCCATTCGGCGTCACGGTCAACACCGTTGCGCCCGGCGCCATTCGGACCCGCGCTCACGACCGGTTGACGCCGACCGTTATCAAAACAATCAAAGCCACGACTCCGGCCGGGTACATCGCTGAGCCGGAGGATGTCGCCGGCTGCGTTGCCTTCCTTGCGAGTCAGGAGGCCCGGTACGTCACTGGACAGACGCTCTTGATTGATGGCGGCCGGTGGATGATCTGAGAAGGAATGCCCATGACCGCCATCGCCGATCTCCCTGCAACGGAACTCGCCGCAGCAATCCAAACGAAGGCGATTTCTCCGGTTGAAGCGGTCGAGGCCGCTCTCGCCCGGATCGAAGAGCGCCAGGAGCTGAATGCCTTCATGGCAATCTGCGCTGATCGCGCACGAGCGGAGGCGCGGACGGCTGAGGCCGCTGTGATGGGCGGAACTCCGCTCGGACCACTCCACGGCATTCCGTTTTCGGTCAAAGATTTGACGAATACAGAAGGCGTGGCGACTACGCAGGGGTGTGCGCTGTTCGCGGACGCAGTCCCATCCGTTGACGCCGTTGCTGTCGCCCGCGCCCGAGCAGCCGGCGCTATCCTGATTGGCAAGACGACCACGCCGGAATTCGGCCACAAGCCGTTCACTGAGGGGCCCTACTTCGGGCGCACGCTTAACCCATGGAGCCACGATCACACCTGTGGCGGCTCGTCAGGAGGTGCGGCCGTGGCGGTGGCAGCTGGGATGGGGCCTCTGGCCTTGGGTACTGATGGGGGTGGCTCGATCCGTATTCCGGCAGCCTGCTGTGGGGTGGTCGGGCTGAAGGCCACCCTCGGGGTGATCCCGAACCTGCAGGCTCCTGATCTGTTTGGCGCCAACTCTTTTGTCGGGCCAATGGCGCACGATGTCTCCGGCACGCAGCTGATGTTCGAGGTTCTGAGAGGACCTGATCGCCGCGACCCTTATGGACAGGCTGAAACCCTGCCGCGGCGCGCGCACTCTGATGGGGAGCGTCCTCGCATTGGGTTCCTGCTCCGGTGTGGCAACATCCTTGATCCGGAGGTCGAGACATCCATTGTCGCTGCAATGAAGCAGGCCGAAGCCCTTGGCATGATCGTCGAGCCGATTGAGCTCGATTTGGTCTCGATGGAGCCACATTTCCTGGTGCTTCTGCGGTCACTCCTGTTGGCCCGGCTAGGAAGCTATGCGGCACGCTCACCAGAGAAGCTCGATCCAACGCTGCTGGCGACGATGGAGGCAGGGCGCACCTATAGCGCCGTGGATGTGCATGAGGCCCAATTCGCACGGACCAACTGTTTCCTCCAGATCCAGGAGATCCTGTCCCACTTTGATCTGATCGGCTCACCCACGCTCGCAGCCCCGCCTCTCCCGGTTGATCTTGATCCTCTCGGGCCGATCGAGATCGCCGGCCGCAACGCGGGTACAATCCGTGGAGGGTGGTATCCCTATACATTCCCGTTCAACCTGACGGGACACCCGGCACTCTCGTTGCCTTGCGGCGTCACACCGGGCGGACTGCCAATTGGCTTACAACTTGTCGGCCGGTGGTTCGAGGACAATTACCTGATTGATGTGGCGTCCCAACTGGAGGCGAGCCTCAACTTCAAAGCTCTTGCGACTAAGGTGCTGCGCAATGGGTCTGCGCCCGTAGTCGCAGACGGAGACTGAGCGAAACAATCAACACACGAAAGTTCGGGTAACTCGGCTCCCCTTCGTCCGCATCATCAAGAACACCAGGCCGCCTGGGATTGCGCGGGTTCTGCCAAGGATCCGAGCGACGAGCCTGAAATGGCCCAGCACCTTGATCTTGTGGAGGTCGCACTTCACGCGATCCGGCGGGAGACGACGGGAGCTTCCCTGCTAGTATACCCATCCGCTTGACCAGTCGCATCAAAGGGTCGTAGCGCGGGTAACCTCCTTTTGGACTGGCTACGCCGTCATGCAGCCGCGGCCTGCTGGTGATTGAGGAGAGACTTTCCAACATCGGTGCGAGTGCTAACGCGCTGCATTGAGGGGTGACGCGACAGGCGTGTGGCGACAAGTTGTGCATCGGCGGAGATCGGGACAGTGAGGGTGATGATGGCTGAGGCAGTTCCATCCGTCCTCGCCGCAAGGGCAAAGCTACGCAGTTCAAAGCCGAAACGCTGAGCATCGCCCAGGAGACGGATTGCCCCATCGTATGAATCGTTGAGGGCTGCCTCGACAACAATCTCTCGCATCGGTTCTGCCAACATCCTTGCCTCCGAACTGGCCATTCAACTGGAGAAGACTTTAGCGGAGTTCGGCCAGGATTTCTTGCCGAAGAACGTGCTTTATGCTCTCATTTCAGAATGAAACCTGGCAAATCGACGGCGAGACAGAACAAGCATTCTGCGGGGCAACTTGGCCGCGACAGACCATCGCTCGACGGGATGGATCGCAAGATTCTCTCGGCTCTCCGAAGCGACGGACGGCTCACGATGGCTGAGCTTGCCGAGAAGGTTGGCCTCTCCCAATCACCCTGCTGGACCCGGGTAAAGCGCCTGGAGGCCAACGGTGCCCTCGAGAGCTATGTGGCGGTTCTCAATCACAAGGCTATCGGGTTGCCGAATGTGGTCTTTGTCGAGGTGACGCTTGATCGGCACGACGAGAATGTCCTCGCACAATTCGGCGATGCCTTGGCGCAGATCCCAGAGGTGATTGAGGCACACCTCGTGACCGGAGACTATGACTATCTCGTCAAAGTGGCAGTAGCCGACACAGAGCACTACGAGCGGTTCCTGCGCGAGAGCCTCTACCGAATTCCAGGCATCCGCCACTCGCGCTCAACCTTTGCCCTTCGGGAGTTGAAGCGAGCTATATCCGTTGATCCCCTGCTGCTTGCGGACAGGTGATCGTATGGTCTCCTTCCTGTCCAGTGAAGGGGCAGGCTCCAAAATCGGCAACCGCAAAGGTTCAGGCTGACAAAGAGAAGCGCCTCGCGTGTGGCAGAGGCGCTTAAGTTCCAGGGAGGACCAGGCCCCAGCCGCTCCATCATGGACTAGACCAGAATGCCCGATGGATGAGATTCTGGCTGTAGCGCAAAAGGCACGGGCGCCAGAAGTTGCACCCTTAGAGGCAGGCGAGCAGGAGAGTGACGCTGATCAAGACATCAAGACAGACACCCGTCCTTTGGCGCACCGGCGTTCGCAACCGGATCAAGAGCAACAGGTCTGACGAAGGAAAGAGCCTGCAGTTCGTGTGAAGTGATGGACCGCTTAGTTCGCACGGACTCCACCTACCATGAGTAAGTGGCCAGCAGGGCTTGAGCACGAGCCGGAGGCACGTCGGCCTGCTCATCGGCGCTGTTCCCTCACTGGCCTCGAGGATCAGGTTGCTGCAGATTTCCTCAACCTGAACATACGTGCGACGCTGCGGCTGGCCGGGAAAGTAGCTTGATGTGTGTGAGGATCGAGCGGTCAGCCAAACGCTTGACCTCGTGGCCAGACACGGCAGGATAGCTTGGCGGAAGCGCACCTGACGGGACTTGAGGAATACTCAATGGCGACTGGTACTGTGAAGTGGTATAACGATACCAAGGGCTATGGCTTCATTCAGCCCGACACCGGCGGCAAGGACGTTTTCGTGCATGCCTCGGCGCTCGAGCGGGCCGGCATGCGCGGCCTCGTCGAAGGCCAGAAGATCTCCTATGAGGTGGAGGCCGACCGCCGGACCGGCAAAGAGTCGGCCACCAACCTCCAGAAGGCTTGATGGACACAACCGGATCGGCAACTCGGGACTGACCCATAAGCCGCTCCTGACGGGGCGGCTTACTGTTTGGACCGGCTACGCCATTCGGGGCTGACGGAGCGAGAGCTTCAGCCTCATGTCCCAAAAGCGGCCTCGCCTTCTGCCGAGCGGCACTTCGCATCGTTCCAGTCAATCAGGTCAGAGACGGGCAGACGCGCCAATATTGCATGGCAGGTGCGATCGGTCGAAATGTTCGACCAGCGCCGAGGGCCGCTCACAGACGGGTGGGCGGGGCGACAAGGAGAGCAGTGCATCCGAGCCTGCCCTTGTCCCTCAAGCCATGGGGCTAAAACTTCGCTCCAGTGACCCTCGGCGACAGGTCTGTGACGAAAGGACGAGCACGATGGTGGTGGTCCGACCGTCAGTTGTTTGTTACTGAGTAGAGAGCGAGCAACGCCTCCCTTTCCCATGCACCAGAACCAGACCTGAGGAGCTTGATTCATGGCGGACCGTCTGAAGCAAGGCGAGGAGCAACCCGAAAAGGATCAGGCCAGCACGCCTCACCTCGATCGGCTCGAGAAGCTTGCCAACGCTGCCGCGACAGCCGCCCAGGCGAGACAATGGCGGGCGCGCAAGAACGGCCTGCAGGATCAGGGTGAGACCTCTGAAGTGCGAAATCTCAATCATGATGCAGAGGCGAGAGCTCAAGCAGAAGCCGCGATGCGGCAGATGATGGCAAAGTCCCAGGGAAAGCGGCGGTAATCAGGTCGCTTCTAGCCCAGCGGCTGACAGCGATGCTGCTGATCTCTGCCGTCCGGAGAGCACGGCATCAGATCCCGGATCGGCAGTCTCGCTGACGCTCAGGCTGGACGAAGTGTTCAGGCTCAGCCTCCTGTCGTTGGTTTCCCGGACACTGACCGGCACCACCTAGGTTGGTAGGGCCTCCTCATCCGCGATCCGGAGGGTCACAGACGTTCCGTCCTACGGGACATCCATTTCGGAAGCCTGTTGTGCATGATAGCGTGATCGTGGCTCAGGACTTTAGCTCCTCCCTTCCCTCCCCCGCGTTGGCCTCGCCGGATGCCCCGGTCTCCAGCGCGTGAACTCGGGCCTCGATCCACCCGCTCATCTTGTCGACGAACTCCATGGCGTAACCCCTCAGCCCCTCATCAGCCTCATAGGTCTGCAGGAAGGCTTGCCGCACCTTCTCAACTTCATCCTCGATGTAGGCGGAGCGGTGACCAGAGGGCACGCTGACGGCCCGCTCGGCAATCGTCGCAACAATCTTCTCGATCCGAGCGGCTTGCTGTTCTCGATTCATCTTCGCCTCTCGTCCCAGTGCGGCCGATCCTGTCAAGCGCCTCCGGTTTCGCCGATAGCCGCTCTCAGGTTCTCCAATGCTGCTTCAAATTTCGAGCCCGGCACATAGGCCATTAGGAGAAAGCTGATTAGTTTCTCTGTCCCTGTCTCCCGCAGATTCAGGTTAGGCCATGTGGACGGATTGGGATGAGCATTGGGTGAGTGGATTCCCAAATCAGGCAGGCAATGATTCATGGCAGGTCGGCTTCAGGAGGCGCGACCATGCTGACGGGAATGACGGAGGACGACTGGGCGACGGTGCTGCGGGTGTTTGCCGGCTCGTGCTCCCGGCGCGGCGCCAAGGGCCGCAACGACCGCCGCTTCCTGGAGGCGCTGCATTATTTCACCGTCCACAACATCACCTGGCGGGCGCTGCCGGCGTGCTTCGGCCACTGGAACTCGGTCTGGAAACGCTTTTGGCGCTTGAGCCGGGCGGGCGTGTTCGAGGCCTTCTTTGAGGCCCTGGCGGCCCTGAGTGGCACGGCGCATCTGGTGCAGATGTTCGATTCCACCATCGTACGCGCCCATGTCTCGGCGGCCGGGGCAAAAGGGGGCAGAGCCGACAAGCGCTAGGTCGCTCCCGGGGTGGCTTCTCGACCAAGATCCACCTCAAGACCGACTGGGATGGTGACCCGCTGGGCTTTTGCCTGACCGGCGGTGAGGCCAGCGACAGCCCGCACTTCGAAACCCTGCTCGACGTCGGGCCGGACATCACGCCCCGCGCTGCGGTAGGCGACAAGGGCTATGACGCCAAAGCCAACCGACAGGCGGCCCGGGCCCGCGGCATCTGCCCGGCCATTCCGTACCGCACGACGACCAAGGACAAGCCGAAGTTCTTTCCCAAAGCGCTCTATCGTGGGCGGGCTCGCATCGAACAGACCATGGGAAAGCTCAAGCGGTTCAAGCGCATTGCCTTACGCTGCGAGAAAACGGACGAGAACTACGGCTCCTTCGTCGCGCTTGCTTTGAGCTTCATCCTCATCAAATCCGTCCACACGACCTAGGACCCACTTGCGGGATCGACAGCCACCGGAGCATTCGCGTGAGAGCGAGCAAAAGCCTGTGATCATCCTTAAACTGGCAAGCTGCTACATCGGGCGGCCTCGACTGTCAGACTGCCTGGCCTGGATCCAAAGCGCGATGTCACTTCATTTTGCATGCAGACATCCTGGCTGATAGACCGATCGACCTTCGCCGAAGCATTTGGATTTTGGAGCTACTCCTGAAAGGAAACAGGGCGTGGTCCAGGACCAAAGACCCACTCCTCTTGCTCAGTTGCGGATGGATGGAGACCACTTAGCCTATGAGACGTGGCTCAAGTAGTTGCCCCTACGGGAGTTACGGCGCTCCGGCTGAGAGTTAAAGCGAACCTCTCTTGGCTGGAGCGTTTCCTTTTAAGCTCGACTTGGCCGAGCAGCGCTCGATCCTGCCACCTCATTTCGGGCGCCTTGCGTCGGTTGGCCAATTATCTCATGCTCACCGTGGTAGTCTGTCGACGGTAGTCCGCCGCATGAAGGGATCCGAGTTTCAAGCGGATTTCAGGTGGGTTTGGGAGGGCCGCAGGTGACTGCCTGGAGGGCTGCCTGATGCGGCACTCGTCTCTGAGCTTTGCGAGCATCGGCGCCGTCAGCGTAGCGCCGCGTGAGCCTCTGCTGAGGACCTCGCGTTTCCGCTCATATGCCAGGTCGAGATCACCAGCGTATCGATCAGCACTTGTCGCGAGAGCTCATCCTTGGGCACAGCCACGCACGTTGGTAGCGTGATCACGCCTGTCCTGGTAAAGAGAAGCGCCTCGTGCAGGGCAGAGGCGCTCCCCTTCCAGGGAGATTCGGCCCCCCAGCCGTTCCTTCAAGGACGCCGCCAATATGCCTGATGGCCAGCGCTTTGGCTGTATCGGAATCAGCACAGGCGCCGAACAATGTGGCCTTAGAGCGCGGCCAGCAGCAAACTCAGGCCGATCAGGGCGGCAAAGGAAACGACAAACCGCACGGCGGCTTGTGTGAATGTCGGGGCATGTGTCGGAACAAAGACAGGCGCTGCAACCTCTGTCGGCGGCATGATGAAGACCTCGATGAATGCGGCAGGTTCTGGAAAATGGTGGGAGGGGCGATCCAATCGTGTCGCTCGGCGATGCGATATGTCGGATTTCGACGCTGATGTCTGTAGCCGGCAGGTTACACGGCGGGTCTTTATGCGCGTGATCCGCTGGCTTTTGAGAGCCGCATTGCCGCTGGCTCAGGATGACGTACATTCATGCTGTGCGTCATTCCCTTGGCACACCCGCTCCGGTCGAGGTTTCAGACAGCGCCTCCGCCGGGGCGTTTCTCTCTCATGCACCCTGAGACGCGGTGCCTCGGTTGTTGGTCTTCACAGCTGGGTGGCCAAGCCAGGCGCACAGCTCCTCCAAGGACGGAAAGCTGTGCTCGACCTCCCGGAACGGTGCGGGCCGCCTGCTCCGCGGCAACTCCTCCAGCAGTTCGGCGGTCCAAGTATAGGGCTGGCGCAGGCCGCTTCTCACCACGCTGGCCACGATGGTGTCGCCGAGGAGAAGGTCATAGGCGCCGGGCGCCAGCTGGATCAGGCTGTAGGTCATTGCGGGCTCGCGTCCGGGGCCAGCTGGTGATCAATCCACTCTCGGGCTTTGGCCAGGACCGTCTCCCGCCCTGGGGCCATGATCAGAGTGGGCTTATGGTCGGGCCGGGTCACGAGGGCCATCCAGTCCAAGCCGCTCGGGCTGAGGCGGATGCAATAGCCGTGATGGTCGACGAGAGCGGCATCCTGAGAGGGAGAGGAAACGGTCATTATTGGACGGGTTGGTTTGGATGAGCGGGCAGGTCTAAACGGCGTTGGGTCGATATGTGGTGGGCCCGCCCGGACTCGAACCGGGAACCAGACCGTTATGAGCGGCCGGCTCTAACCATTGAGCTACAGGCCCACAGACGCGGACTATGCCGGATCGAAAGTGGCTTGGCTATTGCATGATCACTACTAAGTCATGAACGACGCCGCGGTCCAAGAGAATGGTTGTCTCCTGACTAACACGGCCTTGCCGCACTCCCGGCATCAAGGCCGGGAGTGCTTTGATGAAGCCTATCAGGAGATGGGCCGATCTGCCGTCGGAGACATGATCGTCTGAGTGGCCTCTTGCGCAACCTGGGCCGAGATCTGCGCGAGACGCTGGCTGTTGCCAATCATCTGCTCAACATTCTGACGGATCAGAGAGCTCTGGAGGCTCACCAGATCCGGTATCGAGCGACAGCCCAATAACTCGTTCATGCCATCAAGGTTTTTGAGCAGGCGCTCCTGTCTGAGGCCGAACCATTCCAGTGCGATCGTGCCGGTTCCGCGGGCCAGGATCCTGTTCGAACGGGCTACGGCTTGCAGATATCGTGGCGCGTGATCCAGAAGGTTTGATGTCACTTGACCCTGGACGCCGGTGACCTCGATGGCGCGGTCAACGATTTCGGCTGCGACCGGCAGGCTGGCCTGGGCCGTCGCTTGGATCTCCTGCTCTATGTCCTGGGTAGCCTCCGGAATAGCCTCAACTGCCGCCAGCAGGTTGCCGCTTGTGCGCGGTGTGCGTTTAGCCCTCGGGCGCCGGACCGGCTGGTCACCGGCCGCCCGCGTGGCCTCGGCGATCTCCTCCTCAACCTTTTCGACGACCGCCTCGACCTCCTCCTCGTTCAGGACCTTCAGCACCACCGGAAGCAGTTCGTTCTTGTCGTTGCGGATGTGCTGCTGGAACACCTTCCTCAGCTCCTCGACCTTCGGCAGAAACGTATCGCTGTCCTTCGGCGTGGCGGCAAGCTCGTCCAGAAGAGCCCTGGTCTGCTGATTGTCATCCCGCGCTTCGCGGACGAGGTCAGCGGTTTCTGGGTGGTTCTCCAGCACCGGAAACAGGTGCTGCTCCTGCAGATTGGCCAGAAGATACAGCTCATGAGCCAGGCTTGCGAGCAACTGTTCGCGGGTCTCAGCAGCATCATTGGCTGTCCCCAGCAGCTGGGCGATGAGTTCGTTGGCTTTATCAGGCGGAGTTTGGCCGATGGTTCGGTTGATCATCATTCCTCGCAGACAGGACAGAGGATCCGGCATCATCGACCGTACAGAGCCTGCAGCGGTCGTAAGGCGAGATCCCGCCAAGGGGTGAAAGAACGCCAGAGACAGGTACGCGCAATTGGGCAGGCAAGCTTGTTGGTTTGTAGAACGCAACAACGACACAGCCGCAGTCAACAAGCTCGACCATTCATATGGCAGTGCAGCATGAGGGAGCAAGCCTTCGGCTTAGATTGGCCGTGATGCGCGGCAATATAGCCCAAACCGCGCGATTGTGCGCCGCACAATAAGCCTTGACTTTCATTGTGCGATGCACAATAAGCCAGCAGCCGATATCTTGAGCGGCTGCATCTTACAGCGGGCAAGGCGCCCTTTTTGGAGAACCATCATGAACCAGCCGTTTGAGACCGTTCAGAAGCTCGGCAAAGACAGCTTTGGCGCGACCGTGAAGGCACTCGAGGTTGCCACCACCGGCACGCAGGCGATCGCTGTCGAGACCGCCGACTATGCCAAGAAGTCGTTTGAGCAGACTGCCTCCACGTTCGAAAAGCTCGTTGGCGTCAAGTCGCTCGACAAGGTGATCGAGATCCAGACCGAATACGCGAAGAGCGCCTACGAAGGCTTCGTTGCTCAGTCAACGAAGACCCGTGAGCTCTATGCCAAGCTGGCTCAGGACAGCCTTGCGCCGTTCGGTGCCCTCTACTCTGCCGCGCAGGCGACCTTCGCCCCGGCAAAGCCCACAACGCGTGCAAAGTAATCACAGGCACCATCAGCCTGTTTAGAGCGTCCGGCTCGCCGTCGGGCGCTCTCTTATGTTTGCTGCTGTGCATACTTCCTGATTGCATCAATAGCGCTTGCTTGATCAGCCCAACGGCTCGCCAAGCAATCCGTAGCACTGGAGAAGCAACAATGCTGGGATCTTGGGTCAGGCTCACCCTCGATACAACTCTGCTCGGCTTGGAAGCGCAAAGTGTGATAAGCCTGCGCTTGGCGCAGATTGCAATGGGTCAGGGTACTCCGGCTGAGGCGCAGCTCATGGTGACAGAGAAGATGCTCGCCTTCATGGACGCCGCCATGACAGTTGCAGCCGGTGGGTCGGCTCATCAGGTCGTGCAGGATTACCGAAGGCAGGTCCAAGCAAATGCAAGGCGCCTGAGACTGGCCTGAGACCAGCATTGCGGGCTAGATTCTTAACGCCACCTCGCTCCTCAAGAGCACGTCAGATCCGATCCGAGATGTCAGGCGGCGTGCATCTCATGCTCGTCAGGAATGGACCGGTTCGATATTTGCCCGATGACACCGACAAGCTGGTGCGGACGGTACGGCGTTCGAAGGCAGGGAGCGCCAGTGACCTTCTCCCGCTCCGGGAGCCTGTTGGGAATGCCGCAGGTGTAGACGACCTTGATGTTTGGGTCATCCTTGCGGGCGGCCTTCGCGAGTGCCAAACCCTCGGAGAAGTTCCCCAACTCTACGTTGATGACCAGAACGCTGATGCGCGGGGTTGTGCGCAGAAGCTCAAAAGCCTTCTCAACACTGGCCGCCACCAAGACGTCATACCCATAGCCAAGAAGGCCGTTGCTGGTCAGGATGCCAGTCAGTCGATCCTTGGAAACCAGAAGAACAAGCGGTTGTCGAGCCATATGGCGCCTCTCAGAAGAGAAGGATCCGCCCACATGGTTAACAAGTGCTTACATCAGGGGATCTACTCGGTGACATTTGTGGTCATCCGCACAAAGGTGGGTGAGAACCCAGCGGCTGCAACTGATGTCCCATGTGAGATGCTGGAATGGACGCAACCGGCTCAAGGAGCGGACCATAAGGTTGCAAGACTATTGATGCCCTGGGGATCAATGTCTTTGGTATTCTCGCTGCTGGTATCAGCCGGATCATTCCATTTGTGAATGTCACCGGCTTGCGGCCTGAGACAATCTCGGAGTCAGCACAGCCGTCGCTCTTCGAGCCTGGTGTACTCAACGATGCGTCCAAGGACGATTGACTGATGAGAGCGATTCACCAGGAGCTGAACATCGCTCCGATAGCCATTTTGACAGCCCTTGGCCATCAGGCGCTTGTGTCCAAGACATACACATTGGACAAATTATCCGAAGCAGCACCGCCTCTGCCGCGACGCGATTTCTCTAAGCGGCTGAACTGATATCAAGAACGCCGCACTCGTTTTTGGCGAAGGCTGGCTATTGACTGAGCGCCATTTTTCCCTAGGTCCCGCATTATTCCGCTAGGATCGCTGCAATGCAGCTCGCGGGTAACAATCTGCATCGCCATGCGTCGATAACATGGATCGCCAGAGCACTTCCTTGACTGCGCCAAAACTGATCAGTTTCTCGGCAGACGAGCTGCTTTGTGCGCATAATCTGCTGGGACCCGCTAATGGCTGCATTTTGAGCAGGTCTGCCTTGTTGAACTTTGTGGTGCACTGCACAGTTTGTTCGCCATGAAACTCTCACTCCAAGACCTCCTGATCGGCTCTCACCCTGACCACGGCACCCAAGCCGACGCACCTGCCCCAATTCGGCGCCGGGTCATCGCGTCGAAGACCAGCAGGAGACGACTCTCTCTGGCTCTCCAAGGCGGTGGTTCTTTTGGTGCGTTCACCTGGGGCGTCCTTGATCGCCTGCTGGCCGAGGATGATCTGGTGCTGGATGCTGTGAGTGGCGCAAGTGCCGGCGCGGTCAACGCTGTTCTTCTGGCCTCGGGGCTGTCCGAAGGTGGCCGATTGGGTGCGCGACAGAAACTGGAGCGTTTTTGGAGGCGCGCCAGCGATACTGCGCCTCGGACGCAGTCCGGTGCCGCACTGGCCATGGCAACCAGCGTCCTATCCCCGTACCAGTTCAATCCATTTAACGTGAACCCGCTCAAATCGCTGTTGGCCAGCGAAATTGACTTCGATGCCCTGCGGGCGAATCCCAGTGTGCGGCTGCTCATTGGAGCTACCCGCGTACGCGATGGCAAATTGCACATCTTTCGTGAGAAGGCTTTAACGCTCGACGCCGTTCTGGCGTCCGCTTGCCTTCCGGTTATTCATCATGCCGTCTCGATTGATGGTGAAGCCTATTGGGATGGCGGGTACTCGGCCAACCCGCCACTGATCCCGCTGGTTTCTGCCTCACGAGCTTCTGAAGCTCTGATTGTGCAAATCATGCCAACGGCTGGCGCAGAGATGCCAACAACATCCTCTGAGATCGCCAAGCGCATGGAGCAGATTACCTTCAACAGCTCACTTCTGCGGGATATGGACGCTCTCGCTGCCATGCGGTCATTGTCTGGCGCTGAGCCGGGAGGATCAGTTCTCTCGCGCAAGCTCCGCAAGCTACATCTCCACCATATCGCGGCTGAGGAGAGCTTTCCGCTGCTGAGCCAATCGAGCGCGCTCAATCTGGATTGGCCGTTCTTGCTTCAGCTTCGTGATGTGGGACAGGCAGCAGCGGATAAATGGTTGTCGGGGGCGACTAACGGACTTTCGAGCTAACCCTTTCCTCAGTGATGAGCTTCGAACGCAACCTCTCCTGTTGATTGCACTGGCTGCGAGTGCCTGCCGGCAACGGAGACCTGCCCTTCCTAGCCGCTTGTCCAGATGCGATGTTTCTGACCATACGCATGAACAGGAGTTTCTGGCCGCCTCGCTGCCGGTGTCCTCTGCTGAGAGCACCTGCTTCAGGGGGAAGACCACTGGCGGAGGCCTGACATCGCATTGCTTAGTCTAATGTGGTAACCGTCACCCGCTGGCCGCAGGAGTATGTTCCATGTCGTTTGCGACGAACCGCCTCGGGGAGCTTCCAGATGCCACTGCTCCAGATGGCTCCGAGGTGCGGGTCCTGTGCAGCACGAGCCGGGGCAGCCTGGCGCATTTCACGCTGCCGCCGCACGCGGTCTCGAGGGCCATGGCGCACCGGAGCGTTGAGGAGGTCTGGTACTTCGTCTCTGGTCGGGGGCAGATGTGGCGCCGCTGGCATGACCGGGAAGAAGTCGTGGACGTGGAGCCTGGGGTCGCCATCTCAATCCCGGTTGGAGCCCGCTTCCAGTTTCGCTCCGTCTCGCCCGAGCCCCTGACGGCGGTGGGAACTACGATGCCGCCGTGGCCGGGCGACGGCGAGGCGTTTGCCGTCGATGGGATCTGGGAACCAACTGTTTGATAGGTTCAGGAGAGTGTCGCGTTAACGCTCCGGGTGCCGAGGTCCAGTGCTATACTTCCTCAAGCCTTAAACCGAGCCGAGCGAAAGATGGAAACTAAGAATTTACATAGGGATGCGATCAATTGCTTCTGAAGAAGCCGCCATTTCCGAATGCTATGACATAAAGGCATAGCACCTCTTCGAGGATGCTGCTCCTCAGGAAAGGCCCGATCCTTCTATGCTGCAGCGCAGCAAGAACAATGATCGCCGGCCACTAAGGCCGGTCACTGCTGGGGGCCTCCATGTTCGTTATCTACATCCTGTCCAAGATCCGTAGCCACAAGTTCTATTGTTAGACCTGATCGATGCCCGCACCCAAAAAGAAGCCGTCTGGCGTCCAGACCTCACTCCGCTTCAATCCTCCCTCCCTGGAAGAGGCGATCTATGCCGCGCAGGGTCTCACCGACGGGGTTGATGGTCAGGCAGAGATTGCCGCAAGGCTGATGGGCTTGTCGGAGGCAGAGGTCAGAGCCGCGATTCTCAAGGCAGCCGCCGCCAGGCCACGCCTCTCCAGCCGGCCACTGACTCAGGCTCGGGTTGCGCCAGGCCGACAACCTGTTGTGGTGGAGCGTAGAGCGCCGCGCGTCTTGACCCGCTGAGGGCAGGCTTTCGTTTCGCCTGATCGCGCCCCGTCGCACGAGGCCGTATCCTGTTATGGATGTTCACCTTCCAGCGTGAAACCCGCCTTGAGCACGACTTGGTAATGGTGAACCTCGCCGTTCTCCACATGTCCCCGGGTTTGCACCACCTCAAACCACCTCAGGTTGCGTAAGGTCTGGTCGGCACGCTTGATTGCCGTTTGGATTGCATCCTCGATGCTGCTCGTCGACGAGCCCACCAGTTCAACGACCTTGTAGACGTGATCGGACATTCTACCCTCCCTGCTTGTATCCAAGGATCATAGGTAGGGCGACCGATTTCGCCTGCGAGGCCGGTGCGCTCAGCCGGCGCGTGGAACGAGGATCAGGAACATTGCGGCTGCTGACGTCGATTGGTGGTCGAGGTATTCCCATAGGTGTGAGGGAGCAGCCGCTCAAAGCTGCTGCGAACAGTGCCGTAGCACTCACAAGAGGTCTGCTCCAGACTGGCGCGGTCGGTCACCGTGATGACACCACGGCCTTGTTTGATGAGACCTGCCTCCTGGAGTGATCGGGTGATGCTGCTGACGGTGGAGCGCTGCACGCCCAGCATGTCGGCCAGGAACTCATGCGTCAGCGGCACGGTGTTCCGATCGAGCCGGTCGTGCATGCTCAGGATCCAGCGGCAGGCGCGGGCTTCGACACTGTGGACGGCATTGCAGGCGACGTTCTGCAGAACCCGGGCCATCATCGCCTCGGCGAAGCGCAACACCAGTTGGCGCACCTTCGGGCGCTGGCCGATCACCGCGTGCAGGCGCTCCAGCTCGATTCGGGAGGCAGTGCCGGAATTCAGCACGATGTAGCGCCCGAAGGAGTGGCTGGCTGTCATCGCACTGACGAGGCCTAGGGCCCCTTCTCGACCATAGACCGCCATCTCGGCCGAGCGGCCGTCCTTCAGCACGGCCACCAGCGACACCACCGTGTCCTGAGGAAAGATGGCATGCCTCAGAGGATCCCCCGCCTCGTACAGCACTTGGTCCTGCTGCAGGGAAACCCCGTCCAGGTGCGGCTCCAGTGCCGCGAAGTCGTCCGGCTCCAGGGCCGCCAAAAGGCGATTAGCGCG
>NZ_JAMXFI010000093.1:0-31902 GCF_025460875.1 Microvirga yunnanensis | reverse complement strand
ACCCCATGTTGTTCCCGCCAACGCGTTCCCCTGTTCCAGACCTCGCCGCGATGAAACAGACGCAGCGGATCCGCACGCCCAAGTCGCAAATCAGGTCACTGCAACAAGCTCAGGTGAATACGATCGGCTAAGTCAACGGTATTGTGGCTAAAGCGGCTCTTTCATTTGCCCCCCTGCCCTCACGCGTTTCGAGCATCTACGCGAAGAGAGGTAGAGACGGGAGCTATCCCAAATCCCAAGTGGAACTCTTTGGCCGCCGAAGCGATTCACAGTGCGACGGTGTTCACCTGTCGACTTAGCCAAATCGATCGAACAAGCCCCGATGACTGATTTACAGTCACCGGCGTATTTTCTCGCGCTATGATTAACGCAAGCATAAGTCTCTGTTGGGCGAGCAAATACGCTCAATTATTGTTGCCTGCACATTACTGCCGCCTACCCATAAAGGATTACTCTCCTCTGGATTAGGGAACGGCAGTCTACGTTTGAACGTATTTCTAACAACAACACTGCAACCCCGCGGTGTCATCTTAAACATAGATCAGTGTAGGTGAGCTATGAAGCGTTCGCACGCTATTGTTGTGTCCAGCGTCGCCCTATTTTTGGCTTCCTCTGTTACAGCTTCTGCCCAAATTATCAGAACAGGCCAACAATGTGTGCCTGCTGTCGCCAATCCTTCAATGTATCGCAACTGCCGTTTGCATATTGTCCAGGGTAGTGAAGTTTGCCGCTGCGCCATCTCTCCCCAAGCGCTCCGCCAGCGAATGGACCGGCAGAATGAGCCTGATGATCTGAGCACCGGCTCCATCAGTTCCCGTAGGGTGAATGGCGCGGTGGGCAGCGTCGGAACAGCCAGTGGGGTCCGCAATGCAGGCACGAGCGGAACCCTCGGGAGCGTTGGCAGTCAGAGCACAGCCGGGACCGGCATTGCAGCCAGCGGCGCGAGCAGCGTCGGTGCGACCGGCAATGTCGGCGTGCGTGGAGCTGCTGGTCCAGTCAGCAACGGAGGCGCAGTCAGCAACACTGGAGTCAGTGGCTCTGTCGGTGGAATCGGCAGTACAGGCGCAGCTGCTGGCGTTGGAGCCGGTGGCGCGGCTGGCACCGTCGGGGGCATGGGGACGGGTAGCGCTGTCGGAACTGGCAGCACCACTGGAAGCAGCGGCTCTGTTGCCGGCAACAGCGGCACCAGTGGGAACGGCAGCACAAGAGGCTCTGGTGGCTCTGCCGCAGGCGGTAGCAGCAACGTTGGTGGTCCGGGCAATCCAGGCAATGACAAAGGCGTTGGCAATGCGGGCGAGAGCCCCAATGGCCGCGACTTTGGTGGTGGCACGCAAGGCCGGAGCGACGCGGGCGACAAAGGCGGCAACGGCAATGGCGGTAGCCACGCTGGCGGAGGGGGCAACCCCGGCAATGACCGGAGCGTCGGTGGGGCTGGCGAGAGCCCGAACGGTGGTGACTTCGGCGGTGGAACCCAGGGCCGCAGCGATGCGGGCGACAAGGGCGGCAACGCGGGTGGAAACGGGAATGGCGGGAATGGCGGCAACGGCGGTGGACGCGGCGGAAGAGGTTGAAAACCGATGGGGATGAGCACGCCGCTTGCTCAGTCGCTTCAACGTCCTGTGTAAGCGGACCTGATGGGGATGAGCACGCCGCTTGCTCAGTCGCTTCAACGTCCTGTGTAAGCGGACCTGCTTGAGGCGAGATGGGCCCTTGGCTTGATGATGAGCCAAGGGCCTTCACGCGATGGATCAATGTCCAAGCGGCGGCAGCTACAGCTTCGAACGCTTAAATCTCGCGCCGACTGCTCAAGACGGGGGCAGCGGGGGAGTGGCATTGGGCGAGGCTTCCCGCCCTCGTAGGCCAAGAGCCTGTTGCAAATCCGGGCTGAGGCTGTTGAGAGGGACGACCTCATACTGCGAGACCGTTATGCATCGCCCCTCGATGCTTGCCATCACCACGGCGTTGGCAGAAAGCTGTTGGCTTTCGCTCGCTGGAGCACTCGTTGAACTTCGACGGGGCTCGTCCGGGCTACCCTCCTTCGTCACAGCGATAACGTACCAGACGTTTCCAGTCTTCGCCGCTTCGGCCAGTAATCGCGCTCGCTGCTTGGCCTCGTTCAACGCCTTGCGACGCTCTTCGATTGACTCGCCCCGTGTGAAGGCGAGATTGGGCGGCGTATCTCCGCTTTCGCCGTAGGGATGGACGAAGTTCAACGTCATCCGCAAGCTGTCAGCCTTGACCTCGGTGACAGGAAGCGCTGCAGCTTCTTTACGCCCTTGAACAAACTCCCGCACGGCTACGTCGCATGACCGGAACTCATCCGGTTCTTGCACAGCTTGCTGAGGCGCCGCCTTGGCCTGGGCAGCATTGTTGCGCTTCCGGGATGGCGCGCCCTCCGCTCCAGCAGAGAAGGCGAGAACACAAGCGACAGCTAACGGGACAACTCGTACCATGGCTCCTTCCTCCTGAAATCAGGAAGAACGTCCCCAACCCAGCCTAAGGCCAAGCTGCCTGGTTTGTAGCGATTTCCCAGCCGAGATGGCTACGCTCAGGAAAACAACGTTCAGACCAGGTTCTTAGTTGCTGAGCGGTCTCTCGACCGCTTAGCGCTACTTTCCTTGATATCCTGCAAGCAGCCAGACAGGATCAACTTTCGCCCTTGTGCTTCAGCGCCCGTATGGTCGTGGCAAGCTCTCGTGACAGCAGACTTCTCGTCACCAGATAGTCCGGGCCGAGAAGGACGCTATAGCGGGTTCGGGCCCCAAGATGCACGGCTTCACATACTTCTGCAGCTCTCTCCAAGGCATCATTCTCAGCTTCACGAATGACGGCAGCAATCCTGGCAAAAGCCTTGTCTGTCAGTTGCCAGGAAGGCCCAGCCCTGTCGCCTGCAACCAGGTCAATATACATATCAAGTGTCCCACGCAGGCTCTCAGCACGCTCTTGTAGGGTTATCTGAGCCATCTCCACCTCCCAAAGGTCCCTCTAGAGTTCTAGAGTCGCCCCATCAACCGCACCGCCGCAATGGCAAGTTGCGCATCAAGCATCTCCTCAGCGGCATCGTAGCGAGCCACCCACCGCTCATAGGTCGCCCAGCGCATCCCATTCTGTCATTCGGCTCCGAACTGGCACCCCGGCGTTGATTAGGCGCTACCTAATGAGCGGATTAGTTTCGTGGTCAGAACAGGAGGGTCACAATAGGCGCCGATCGTGACCTCTTCACCACTGCCATTTGCCGTGAGTATTCGGGAGTTTGCGCATGTTCCCTGCCCAAGCAGCCCTGACGGATTAACCGCTCAGAGGCATACTGCTGGCTGTGAATTTGCCGCCTCAGGTCGAGCACCGGCGAGCTGCGGGACGTGAGAGGCAATGCTCGAGCAGGTTTGCCAAGCTTAGATTCCGATACATCTCGTGATTGGGCCAATTCTGTTCATCCTTATTTCAGGGTCAGGTCCCAGCCGCTTAAGACTTCCTACCCGTTTTACGTCAGCGGCCGAAACCGCCCTCGAACCCTCATCAGATGACCCTCGACGGCGCGCCTACGGTCCATCAGTCGGTTCAACTCAGCCAGGAGTGACTGCTCGTCCCGAGAGGCTTGAGCGACCTCTCGGGCGTCGCTGCTGAAGCGCTGCCGGTGCGTGGTATGCGCGACCTCCTGGCTGAGCCTTTCGCATGCGGCTGCGACACGATGGAGCTCAGCGATCAGATCCAGCTCACTCATCTGGTCCAAGCCAACCATCGTGCAACAAAATCCGCTGGGACCGCAGGCCCTGCGGCTTCTGCGGGCGGCAGGACTTCCCGTCCTCTCCAAGGATCAGATCAGGTCGGACCCGAGGACCAGTAATCCCGTACCTGCTGCCCGTATTCCGGCCGGGAGAACGGCTCCTCCCCGGCGGCATAGTTCGGGGCTCTCATCAGCCGCTCCTTGTCGGCATCGATCACGTAGCCTTTTTTGCCCGTGTCATAGGTCAGGGCGCTCCACGGCAACGGGTGATACGTCTGACCGATGCCAAGAAAGCCGCCAAAGCTCATGATCGCATAAGCCACCTCGCCGGAGCGCTTGCCCACCATGAAGTTATAGACTTCCCCGAGCTTTTCGCCCTGGCGGTTGAACACCGCCGTGCCGTCGACCTTGTTGGAGGCAATCAGGTCTGTGGTTTCATCCTTCTCCACCGAGCGCTGGGTGCGTGACCGGCCCTGCGGCCGAAGAATTGGCTGCTGCTGTCAGCTCTCTGCTAAGACCTACGCGTCGGAGGGCTGCTCCAGGTTGTTCTGCGCACTGTCGTTGCTGTCATGTACCCAACTGCGCCGCCGAGAAGAATGCTGAGCAGCACGATGCTGTCCTCGAAGAACAGATCAGCCCGCCGGCGTCGGCGGAGTTCGTCTTGGGCATTCCGTCGTGCGCACCCTGGGTGTCCAGATCATGCGTTGGGTAGGCTGGCTGGCTCGAAGCTCCTGTATGGTTTGACCGGGGTTCGGCTCCCATACCTTTCGGCGAACTACCGGCCTGATAGGTGTCGACCATAGACATTTCCTCCTGAGAATGGATCAGCCCTTGCCCAGCCTTGTTGATTCAACCCAGCGCGCAGGCAATGGTTCGGATGGTCGGCTGACCGGAGGCTCGGGCGACCCACTGTTCCTGAAGCGCCACTCAAGGATGAAAGCCACTGCCCTAGAGCGTTCCTTGGCCTAGATCGCAACTTGGGCGGGTTCACCATTATGATCTTGCACATCATCCCTTTGCGGTTCAGGTCCAGAGTGGCCGCGACTTGAGGCGTTAGCACCCCAATCGCCTGCGCGATCCTGTCCGCATTGAGGGCCGGGATTGCTTGGAACCTCCGGGGTGGTCGCCACTTAACCTGGATCAATAAAATTAAAAATGGGTCGCTGCACGCGGCCGAACTTAGGGACGAATGCCCTCGAACATCAGTCACCGGTGGACGCCAGACGAGTAGACCCCTGCCAAGCACGGGTACTGCGCGATTACTTCAGCGTCATGCGTATGCGTTCTGCGTCAAGCGACATAACCGTGTCACAGCCCGTGGGCCAAGCTGATGCTTAGGCGCTGCCATTCGACAGCAAGTGAGGGACAATGACAGCAACCAGACGATACAGCCAAGCCCCACCGGATAAAGCGAACGAGCTCTTCGAGAGGCTGCTCGCCACGTCCGACAATGCAGTCAAGACCCGCGAGCGCCTTCTGGCCGAGCTCAAGGAAGAACTGGAGCTTCTCGCCGCCCTCCAGGAGGAGCACCTGTTTCCCGTGCTGACCCGGCACAGGATGCAGGAGCTGGTGCGCGAGGCCATTACTGACAACCAGCAGACGGCGACGCTCCTCAGCGAACTGGAGCGCATGCCGAAAAACAGTTCTGAGTTCATCAGCCAGGTAACGGAGCTCAGACGAGCCTTCCAGCAGCACATCCGGGACGACCGAAAGGAACTGCTTCCCGCGGTGCTCAAGGTGCTGAGCGATGAGGAAGCGAATGCCATCGCCGAGACAGTGGAGGATGAAATGGCCACCATCGACGATCTCAAGCGAACCGAGGCGCGGCGCAGCCGGGAACAGGGCGAAGCCGTTCAGCGGGTGACTGAGGATGTCGCCGACACCCTGCGGGCCGGGGTCGAAAGCGCCCAGACCATGGCTCAGGCTATGCAGGAGGCGGTCTCCAACAGCTTCAGCGCCTTCTCGGAGCTTGCCCGCCGCTCCACGGGGCAGACCCTGCCGCTGGTCAGCCGCCCAGAGGGTGAGCTCCAGGGCCTGACGGAGGAGGCAGCGCACAACCTCAGGGCCGTGGCCCAGTCCGGCACGGCCTTGGCCCGTGGCCTCCAGGAGGTGTCGCGCGAAGTCGTCACCCGCTGCCAGCAGCGCCTGCAACGCAATCTCGACGGCTTGCAGGCCCTGGCCCGCTGCCGCTCGATGACCGACTTCGTTGAGGTGCAGAGCTCCTTGCTGCGCGACAACGTGGAGCAGACGGTGGAGACCAGCCGACGCTTGGCCGAGCTCACGCTCCAGATGACGGACGAGGCCGCCAAAACCGTAACCGTGCAGGCTGACAAAACCGCTCAGCGATTCAACCGTGCGACCTGAGCCTCACACTGGGCTTTGACAGCCAAGCTCCCGGCTTTCGGGCCGGGAGCCCTGCCATCACAAACATGTCGGTGCTCTATCACCTCATGCGGTTAGATCCCCATGGATAGGCTCGACCTGCGATTCGAACTGTGTCGGGCTTTCAGGGATCCGCGTTCCGGCATCCCAAGATCGTCGAGCATGTGTCCAGCAACTCCGACAACTCACGACTGTGCTGCGTGAAACCCGCTGCGCTGAGTTCCGTTGAACCTGACGACATGGAAGCGCAAAGCGGACAACCCCATGACAAGGGCAGGTGCAGGCACAGGTCCCGTTGATCTCCGGCGCTCGAAGCAGGCAGGTGCGACCAATGCCGCTGACCGGGTCCAGCGGGCAGCGCAGAACGGGTTGAGTGATCAAGCCCCAGACCGCACGCAACTGGAGCAGATCATCGCCGGCCTGACCGAGGGTGTCATCCTGATCGGGCCGGACCAGACCATAACCTATGCCAACGAGGCCGCGCTCGAGATGCACGGGGTCCAGACCCTCGACGAACTCGGCCGTACCGTCGACGAGTACCGCAAGAACTTCGTCGTGCGCCATCATTGCAGCGACATCCTCCATCTGGGTCACTACCCCATCGACCGTGTTGTCGCGGGCGAGGCCTTCGAGGACATGGTGGTCGTGGTGGCCCATACCTCCAACCAAGACCGGGACCGAACCCACCGCATTCGCAGCCTCGTCATTACCGATCATGCGGGTAATCCCGATTGTCTCGTGCTCATCGTTCACGATGTCAGCGGGCAGATCGAAGCCGAGCATCGCTTCGAGCGGGCTTTCGCGGCCAATCCGGCACCAGCCATCATCTGCCGCCTGACCGATCTGCGCTTCGTGAAAGTCAACGATGGCTTCCTGGAACTCACCGGCTACAAGCGCGAGGACGTGCTCGGCCGAACCGTCTACGAGATCGACGTGCTGGAACGCGCCGAACGCCGCAATCTCGCCCTTGAGCGGCTGCGGGCAGGCGAGACCATCCCGCAGATGGAAGCCTGTCTCACGGTGCCGAGCGATCCCGGCGGACGTCAGGTGGTGGCGGCTGGTCAGCCGATCGAGGTCGGCGAGGAGCCGTGCATGCTGTTCACCTTTGCCGACCTGGAGCCGCGCCGAAAGGCTGAGACGGCGTTGCGTCGATCAGAGGAGCGCTTTGCCAAAGCCTTTTGTCTGGCTCCTGTGCCTACGACCATCAGCACTGCCGACGATCATCGTCTCATTGAGATCAATGAGGCCTTCTCCCGAGTGCTGGGTTACCGGGCGCAGGACGTGGTCGGCTATTCCGCAGAGGATATCGGTCTCTGGATCGACGACGAGGAGCGCCGCCGCTTCGAGGGCGAGCTCACGAAGACAGGATCCGTCAGGGACTTTGAAGCCCTTCTGCGGGTCAAAGGTGGTAGTGAGATCAATTGTCTGGTCTCGGCCGAGGCCATTACGCTGGGGGATCGCACGTGCATCCTGTGCTCGTTCCAGGACATCACCGCCCGCCGGCGCTCGGAGGAGGAACTCGTCAAGGCCATTGAGGCGGTGATGGCGGACGCATCCTGGTTCAGCCGCGGCGTGGTCGAGAAGCTCGCGGCCTTGCGCCACCCGCCCCGGCCGGGGCAGTCACCAGCCCAAGTCGCCGCCAGTGTGGCTGATCTGACACCGCGCGAGCGCGAGGTGCTCACCCTTGTCTGCCAAGGCAAGAGCGACTCTGAGATCGGGACGGAGCTCAAGCTCGCCCGCAACACCGTGCGGAACCATGTCGCGTCCCTGTACCAGAAGCTCGGGGTCAACCGCCGCAGCGCCTTGGTGGTCTGGGCGCGGGAGCGTGGCATCGGAGCTGAGGGTGTCGAGGCCAAGCTCCCGAAGGCGCCAAAAAGAGGTGCAGGGAAACCGGGTCAGGTAGTACGGAAAAACCACTTCAAGAATTGATGAACTTTAATGATTTGAATGGGTTAGGACCTGTGATAACACGGTTAGCGGACTGGTTGTCACGGGCGCATCATCCTACCCTAGAGGCGATCATGGACAAGGATCGGGTTGCAGGCAGCGCGAAGCAGACAAAGGGCTCCGTCAAGGAAGCCATCGGCAAGATCACCGGCGACAGCAAGATCCAGGCTGAAGGGTCATCCGAGAAGATTGCTGGCAAGGCGCAGAATGCCGTTGGCGGCATCAAGGACACGATGCGCGACGCCACCAAGCCACGTTGACCAAGATCTGCTCTCACCGGCAGAAGCGGCGCAGATCGGCTGACACCGTTCGGACTTGGTGACATCGAGATCATGAAGACCAGACCTCGCGGGCTGCCTGCGGGCACAGGCAGCAGTGCGCGCTAATCTCTGGAGTGTGACCATGGTGATGCTGTCAAAGCTGACGACTGATCCAGAGCATGAACGACACTCTCCTCTACGGCAGATGGGTCCGTTGGTCTGCGCTGTCCTGTACAGCAGCGTTCAAGCTCATCGCGGCCATCACCTTCGAGCCTGCTATGGCGAGCCTGCCGAGGACAAACTGCCGCCTAGCCTCGCCCGGCTCCTTGGTCGGGTCGCACAGGTTATCCGTGCCCGCACTGAGGTGGTCGACCAAGCATTCGTTGACGGAATTCTGACCAGCATGACGTCGATGCGGGCTTTCGCAATCTCGCTGACGCGGGATGCCCTTCAGGCCGAGGACCTGGTGCAGGAGACCGTGCTGCGCGCCATCAGCAAGCAGGAGCAGTTCGTGGCTGGCACGAACCTCCAGGCGTGGCTCTTCACCATCCTGCGCAACCAGTTCTATTCGGACCATCGCAAGTCATTGCGCGAGATCGAGGAGGCGGACGGATCCTTTGCAGCAAGCATGATCGCCCTGCCGGACCAGGAGGACAGGATCATGATCCATGATCTCGAGGCAGCCCTCCAGAAGCTGCCAGAGGGTCAGCGTGAGGCGATCCTGCTCGCGGGTGCAGACGGGCTGTCCTACGAGGAAGCCGCGCAAGCTCTCGGCTGTGCTGTCGGAACCGTCAAGAGCCGGGTCAACCGCGCTCGACACTGTCTGGCCGAGTTCATGAGGCTCGCCGGTGATGATGGCCTTGCCAGATCCCACATCGCGGAACTGTGGGGGGGTGCCAAGCGCAAGAGAAAATGGCGATGCTCAAGGACGTTGAGAAAATCACCGGAGCCGCATCTCCTATCGAGCGTCGCACCGAAGTCGACGTGGAGGATGTACGCGGTGCCAGTGTAACGGGCACGGGCACGACAAACCTTTCAGCAGCGAGTGATTGTCACCGAGTCGCGAGAGCGGTTCAGCGCCGAACACGCCGTGGTTTGGCAGGGGAATAACCATCATGAGACCGTCGGATCTTGCTCCAACGATGCGGCTCGACCGAGCCTCTCTTACCCGCCTCTTGGAACTGCCAGTCTCGGCTGCCCTCAAGACTGACATAATGGGCAATGGTGCTCAGCAACTCCGTGCTTCATATCACAAGTCACCCGACGACAAACACCTCGGGCAGCGGCCTCGACTTATCCGCCCTAATCCCATGCCGATGGGCGATGCCTTCATCGAAGGGATCGTGACGAGTCTTCCTTCGCTCCGCTCTTTCGCAATCTCACTCACCCGGAGTGTCGATCAGGCGGAGGATCTCGTGCAGGAGACGGTGCTCAGAGCCATCAGCAAGCAGGGACTGTTCGAGCCCGGCACGAACCTCCAGGCGTGGCTCTTCGCGATCTTGCGCAATCTGTTCTACTCCGCCTACCGCAGGACCAAACACGAAGTGGAGGATGCGGATGGATCCTATGCCGCGATGCTGATCTCCATCCCGGATCACGAGGACAGGATCATGGTAAAGGACCTCGCAGCCGCACTGGCGAAGCTGCCAGAGAGACAGCGCAAAGCGATCCTGCTCGTGAGCGTGGAGGGCATGAGCTACGAAGCGGCCGCCCAAGCCCTAGGCTGTGCGGTTGGCACGATCCAGAGCCGGGTGAACCGGGCCCGGAACCGCCTGGCCGAGCTGATGGGTCTGGAGCGGAGAGAGCAGCATCACCGAGGGGCAGCCAAGACCAGGAACGTCTGCTGTTAGATCGGCAGTGGGTTAGCGTCAGTCCATCAGCCGAGACCATGTGGGAAAGATCGGAGAGGCACGAGGGCACCGTCAGGTTAACGGGCTGAATCCCCCGAGCTCCATGAGATCAGCCGGTCAGAAGGTAGCAGCAAGGCCAGTCACTTCTGCCCAGGTCGCCAAGGCCCGCCCTCGGGACTTGCGATAGTCGGCGGCGCTGATATTGGCGTCTCTTACCACACCAAGTGTGGATCTGGGCTAAAGCGACATCCTTCAACGACCTGCTGGAAGATGCTTCTCGGTGAAATCCTCGCCGAGGATCAACAAGCCAGGGTGCACCCACAGCACGCCATCCTCGACAATAGGGGAAAGCACTTCGAGGATCTCGCCCTCAATCCGGTTGAGAAGCAGTCCCAATCCGAGATCATGATTGGGTTCATTTGACAATCCGACCAGGAGCCTGGCGGGGAGAGGAGCCTCTACGTGAGACGGCGTGAGCACTCCGGATACGAGCTTCAGCACACCTGATTGCGAGAAATACTGCCGGAAGGCCTCCCGCCGGGCCATGCGCCGCTCGCCATCGGTCTTGCGTCGTGCTTCTCGGGAAGCTGGAACGCAAAGGGACGGCAGAACCGAGGCATCGTGCGCAATGGCGTCAAGCGACTGTCCCTCACCCACAGCGATCAGCAGATCCGGTCGAAGCGCGTCGATCTTGGCGGCCTTGAGGCTGCGGCCGGGGCCCGTCAGGAGCCCGCTCGTGTTGACGATCAGACAATCAGCATCCGTCTGCTGTGCCAAGCGGCGCGTGCCTTCGACAAGACGAGGCCAGCCGAGAACGGGATTAGTCGTCCCCACAAAGGCGAGTGACAACCCCTGTGGATCGTCCATGGTCACGCAGGCCGGAGGGCCGACGAGCTTCTGGCCGACATCGGTATCCAGAAGTGCCGTGCTGCGGCCCGACTGAGCCGCTGTTTCTGCAAGAAAGCGACAGAACGTGCTCTTGCCCGTATCCTTCGCCCCAAGCACGAGAACCCTGCGGAAGCCATGACGGTGGATATGCTGCGCCGCCGCGTCCCACCCGGGCGGAACGTGCAATAAGCCGTCAGGCAAGGAAGCGTACCACGGCTCGCTCGACCATCTCCGGGGGGACGACATGGCCGCCATCGAACTCGTGATACTCCACGTCGTAGCCCGCTCGCTTGAGAGCCGGAACGATCCTGCGGCTGCATGGATCGATGGGCAGAACCTCGTCATGGATCCCATGGGATACGAAGATCCGCGGCGTATCGGCGGTGCTCGTCGGCGCCATGAAGCCTGGCGAGAAAGCGAGGATATGGTCAAACAGCTCGCCGTTGATGACGCCCAGAGACAAACCATAGGACGCACCGTCCGAAAACCCGGAGAGCGCAATTTGGGCAGGATCGATGGCGTGGCGCTGAAAGGTCGTCGTCAGAGCCCTGTCGATGAAGGCGACATCGGAGCCGTAGCCGCCCCTGATCCCATCCCAGGTTGAACCGCGGGATTCGGGTGCGAGGACAATCATGCCATGCCGCTCCGCCTGCACCGCCAGGAGATCGAGCATCTGGGTGGCGATCCCGCCCGCGCCATGCAGCGCCACGATGAGCGGGGCCGGCTTGGCTGGATCAAGCCCAGCTGGCACCAGGACGGCGCCGTCTCGCGTGCTGTCCAAACCCAACGGGTGGCGGCCCGGCGTTGGTGCGGCAGGAGTGGCGATCCGCTCCGGGCGCGCCCGGAGAACACCTGAGATGTAATCGTTGCTGGTGACGGCCATGACCAAAGACCCGCTCAAGTCGCGCCAACGCCGGAACAAGGACCGCTGTTCCTCGGATTGTTTCGGCAGGATGGAGGCAGAGCGCAGGAGCATCCGTGCACCCACCACGGTCTCGCTTCGCAACGCGGCGGTGCCTTTGGGACCCAAGAAGGATCGAGATCCGCGGAGCCGTGCTCCTAAGGTCAGACCCCCTCCCCTGCTTTCGAAAGCTACGCTTCGTCCTGACAGCTAATATACTGATTTCATTGGATGATGGCGCGGCAGAAGTAGCTAAAAAGGAGTTGCTTACAGCCTGGTCTTAGAAGGCGCACTGCTTTGTCGGACGGCATAGTGAACGGCCTCGTTCGGGACCTGATCATGGAAGCTCGTGTCGGCCTTCCCTCGTCAGCCGAGCCGGTAAGCTCCTTGTTTTCAAAGCATTTTTCTGGCCGGAGGGAAGTACTCCCCTCGCCTGCTGGTTAACAGAACGGCTTGAGAAACGTCTTCAAACGATCAGTTTATCACGCCCTGATGAATGTACAGTAGATCCAGGCGGTCCCATGCTCGGTCGGGGCAAACAGGCAATGTCAAGCGGCGCAACGAGACCTGTTCAAGCTGGTAAAAGCAGTCCGTCAGCTCATCTCCCTTGAGTCTAGGGCGATAATCCGATGAGGACAAGCCCGTTTCGAGCCCACCATAGCGATTGAAGGGCAGCAGAAATGCTGCCCTTTGCTTCGACTACAGTTAGCTTTCCGATCGCTCAGAGTATTTGGCATACAGAGCATCGAGGTTATTGACGACGAACTCGGCAAAGCCCGCATCGACATTGCGGTCGATCTGCAGCGTGCAGCGCTTAGACGTAAAGTTGATTGTTGCCTTGACGCGCGTATCGGAAGCTTCCCAGTAACCAAGCTCAGCACGTGCTGGCCGGTCTTTGCGGGTCACCTCTTCGACGAGGGAGTTGAAGCGCTCGTTCGTCTCCCGAGCATTAAAGGCAGGCGTCTTGATGAACGCCCTCGCTTTTTCTAGCGCGGATGCATCGTTCTGGAACAGTTCGGCCAAGGGCAGCCAGCGTTTGCGACCAATCTCTGGAGCTGGGCCAATCGCGTCGATAACAGTGGCTGGAATCCGTTCGACCACCTGCAAGTACCAGGTGATTTGAGACTGGTTGCTGATGCCGAGCGCTGCCGCGATCGTCTCACGGTTGAACTTCTTCGCTTTCATCGCAGCCGCAAATCGCGCCTTTTCAATGAAGCTCAAGTCGAGGCGCGCGTTATTTTCCTGGCCTTGCGCCACAATGAGCTCGACGTCAGTTAGTTGCCTGACGACCGCGCGGATTTTTCTTCCGAGAGAAGCGATGGCCTTCAGGCGCCGATGCCCGTAAGCAGCCTGGTAGCGACCATTTTGCTGAGGATGAGGTCTCACTAGAATTGGAACGAGCTGACCCTGACTCTCAATCTGATGTGCCAAACTAGCGATGGACTGAACTCCATCCTCCATTCGGTCTCGGATGAAGGACTCGTCGATCAGATTCGGATCTAGTTCAACGACCGTTTGCCCGCTCTCAAAGAGGGCCTTCAAATCCTCTAGTTCGTGTGAGTCGTCACGAACCATCGTACTTAAGCGCTTCATCACTTGGCTTGTAGGCGCATTCTGCCGAAACAGACTTTTGGACACTGTCTGAGAAGTATTCTCAGTTTCGCTCTCGCTTCCAACTTTCTGAGGTACCTCCGTAACCGTTTCAGCGATCTTCACGAGCGTCGCGGAGACTGTCTGAGCGCTATCAGAGATCTCGAGATCCGGGCTCAGGGTCGCTGAAGCCCCCTCCTCCGCCCCTAACTTTCTGTCAGATGGCTCTACGATAACTGGAACGCCACTCGGTCCGGGCTCAACAGCCAACTCGGAGATGGTTTCCGAGACTGCCCGCAGCTTGTCCTCATATGCGGACTCCTGACTCACAGGCTCAGACTCTTCCGTGTTGAGGAACGCTGCTAGTCGCTTTGCACTCTTTGCCATTAGATCCTCCCCCAGGCCTGCAGAACCAGCATTTCGATATCGCGGTTGACGGCGTTCATGGACTCAATCGCGCGGTCAATTGTGCCTTTCGTAAAGTCCGCGCGCTCGGCTTCGTAAATGGTCTTCTTCATGATGCCGGCATCTGAGACGGCAGTGCTCTTCAGCATTTCATTGTCAAGAACATAGTCTCCGAACATCTTACGAAGATACTGAACCATTTGAGCTTGAGGTACATCGTTTGGCTCATAGCGGGTGACCAGATATTTGAGCCAGTCGTACTCTGTATTGCCGCCCGCGTTTTTAAGCACGCTTAGCAGGTCCTTGGTCATCGTCAGGAACTGAGCCATAGACATCACGTCCATCATCTGTGGATGAACCGTGATCACGATGCCCGTTGCGGCACTGAGAGCTGAGAGCGTCAGATATCCTAATTGAGGAGGACAATCGATCACAACGAGATCGTAGTTGTGATGCACGCTCTCAAGGGCGCCGTTTACACGGTCGAAGAAGCGCTTTCCCTCCTGCTTGTTCTGGAGAGCCATTGGCACTTCGTGCTCGAACTCCATGAGCTCAAGATTCGCAGGGATAATCTCCAAGCCCTCAATATAGGTTGGCCGGATAATGTCCTTGAGCGGAATCCTCGCACCGGAGTAGCGGATGTTTCCATAAAGGGTCTGGTTCTCTAGGACGTCGAGCTCCGGATGGAGGCCGTGGACGGCTGAGAGGCTCGCTTGCGGATCCAGATCGATGGCCAGAACGCGATATCCATTTATGGCGAGATACTGCGCCAGATGAGCCGCAGTCGTAGTCTTAGCTGATCCACCTTTGAAGTTCGTGCAGGCGATCACCTGAAGGTGTTCGCTTCCGCTACGATGTTTCAAATACTGCCTCTCCCCTTTCGCATTCGCGTCGAGATACGCACGCAGGTTCGCGACATCCTTAAGGCTATAGAGCCGCCGGCCATTCGGCTGTATCTCTACCTCAGGCCCCCTCCCATCCAGCGACAGCTGCCGCAGGTAACTATCTGCGACACCAAGTAGCTTAGCGACCTCTCCAGACGTCAGCTTGCGAAAGCACTTTTGAGCCCGCGGTGGAAAAGCGGTCTCAAGCTGCCGGTGCAGGTTTTTGGAGAGCTTGGTTGCATGCTCTCCAATGAGGTCGAGCCCCACACGGGACGGCCGATTGGATGTTGAGCTGGCAGATACCTGACCTTCGCTCTTGAGCTGAGGCAGAGCCATCAAGGTCCTCCTTCTTACGGAAAAGTGCCGACGAGCGGCCGAATTCCGTCTCATCAAATGCGGAGAACGTTAACATCAGGTTAAATAAGGGCTGATGGAAACAAGACGTCGGCTACGTTCTTCTGCTGAGCCGTTCTTGCTAAATATCTGTTGACCAACGAGAACTCTCAGCGGCAGAGTGTTTTGAACACATGTAAAAAACTCTGCCTGCTATTTCCGGAGACAAGGATCAGAGCTCCGTCGAACTCGCCCGCCTGCGACCGTCGGTCTGATTCGCGCTTGCCAGGTATGCTGCCTCAACCCCTGCAGCAAGGTGGTATGAAGCAGTCTATCCCTCCCCTACTGGCGTAATCCGGTCTGCATATTGCGAAACCAAGAGCAGCCAAGGAACCGAACCGTCCAAGCCTGATTTCCAGTCGCGCGAATTTTGCACTGTCTTTCGGTTTTACACGTGTAAAATCCGGGCGGAGCGGTTCTCGCCTGTGGTTGGTCGGTGCCGAAGTCAAGGACCTCAGTCGAGTACAAGGCGGTGCAGGCATCGCTTCGCCGATGCCGTCGACTCTTAACCATTACGTTTTTACACCTGTAAAAACTGCAGCGATAGCCTCACGTCGATCGGGCGACGGCAGTGGAGTCGTCTTTAGTTTCTAGTGCCCTGCCCGGTTCAGCATCAAAGGCAGTTTTGAGATCCTGTTATTTGGCAGGTATGGTGTTGGCATTGTGTCTCCGGAGCTGTTCCTTGATGAGATGACCGCCATGTGTTGTCAGGTCCGGGGCCGCAGACTACAAAGCATCGCATTTTACACGTGTAAATTCGAGGATGCGAGCCAAAGCCCCTCCCCTTCATACCGGCGCCATCAATAACTGTTTGACATGTATGCTGCCGGCGCAAAGTGCTAGCGGCTAAGAGAAATCCTGGCCAGATGGAAGTCCGCCGTGTCATCAAAGTTTCCACTCAGAAGGCTTCAAAGCCAGAACGCTCTTCTCGCTCGGGGCACTCTCAAAGGTTTTTTACAGGTGTAAAAAGCCCCACTGGTTGGGCCTGCCGCTCATTGGGTTGGTTGCTCTTGCCAGATCAAGGAGAAGCTTTATCTAAGAGGCGTGCCACATCGTTACGCCATCAGATCCCTGCGAGAATCAGAGGGGAAGAAGAGCAGGGTCTCCGCGACACCATGGCAGCGATCATGAGTGGGTATAGCTGACGGCTTCGCTCGCACCAGCAATCCCATACACGCCATATCGAATAGCGATAAGATCTTTGCCTCGTCCAACGGCAAAGGTTCCTTGTTCCGTACCGATGTGTCTGCCCTTCGCGTTATTGCCGCGACCGTGATCCCCGTGCGGAGGTGTAAACCGAGAATCTGACAGAGCGCCAACTCTTGGCCGCAGAGACTATGTGAACGGTTGAACGTCAGTCCCAGCCGAACCTGGGTGAACGGGGAGGGGAATCCACGAATCTCCGCTCATGATGCTTGCCATTCTGACACGCAGACATTGGTCCACCAACATTCAGGCAGCTGTGGGCGCCGCTGAGCCGTTCCGAGCTATGTCACCAGAGGTGCCCTCACAGAGTAGGTACAAGCCACGCCTTTATCTTGCTGAACTTTAGATGGTCAGCCACCGACGTGGAAGCCTTCGCACTCTTTTGGACAGCGTCCAGCCTTGACCTCACCTCCTCTGTCACCACCACGTCAGCCTGCCGCCCGACGGCCAATGCGCCTTCCAGTACCTCGAGCCGATGCTGGAAGCTCATGCGGCGTCTTAGGTGCTGGGAAATATAGACCTCCCGCTCCCACTCCACCTTCGCCTTATCAGCGCAAGCCAAGCGGGCGACGAACGGGAGCAGAGACTGCCGCTCGGCATCATCAGCCTCATCGTTCAGGAGCATCGCCAAGCGGCAGATCGGACGCGAGAAACACGCTGGCATGGTCTCGACAGCTCGCACCGGCTGGTACGGGAAACCGGCCGCCACGATCGCCGCCTCGTTGATACAGGTTCCGCCGTCCTTGCCGGGGAACGGGTGTGAGCCTCGTTTCAGCTTCCAGTTTAGGATGTGATCGAAAGTGTCCATGGCAGCCACTCCTGTGGCGCCCCCACCGCAGGATGGTGATCCCCTGATAGCTCATCTGTCAATTGTACGGGGATGCCAAGCCGAAGACCTTACCTTAAGGCCTAGGTGCTTAGCTGCAGGGGCGGCTCGACGCCCAGGAGCGTGATGGCGGAGGGCCTCGACATTCCATACCCAAACGGAGCCCAAACCCGATGGAGTGAACAACATTTTCCAGCGTAGCGACTACACCACATCTTGCAGAGAGGATGGCAGGGCAAGTCCGGCTTTACGCGCCCGGTTGAGTTGCTTCTTCACCGAAGAGGCCGACCATGTGAGACCCCCGCGCGGTGTCCGCTCCCGCATCCGCTCCAGTTGCGCGCCAATATCCCGCAGCGAGAGGCTCGGGTCAGTCATGGCGATACCGGCAATCAGCGTCATGAGGCGGTCCTCCGGGTTCTTGCGTGGGGCAGGGCGGAGGAGGGTAGGGTTAGCCATGTGCTGCGACACGAGCTTGCCCACAGCCCGTCGCAGCCGGGCCACAGTCCATGCTTGGCCTCCGTTGCTGAGCACGCGCACAACGTCCTCCCAGGGGTGCTGGGGGCGCATGCGCTGAACCGTCGGCATCCATCGGTCTGCGCTGGCGATCAGCTCATCAAGGTAGACTTTCTCCCGGGCGAGGGCGATCTTCCGGATCGCCTCCGGCCGGCGCTCGCGCATGCCCGGATTGCCCGGCTTCTTGCCTCGTGCCTTGGCAGCCATGATCCCGGCTCGCGTCCGCTCTGAGATCAGCGAGCGCTCAAGTTGGGCCACGGCGCCGAGCACCTGTAAGGAAAATATACCTTGAGGTGTCGAGGTGTCGATGGGATCGCGCAACGACCGGAAATGTGCCTTCCTGGCTTCCAAGGTCTCAATCACCTCCAAGAGGTGGCTCACCGAACGGGCCAGACGATCGAGGCGCACCACGACTAAGACCTCTCCCGGCTTGATCTCGCGGAGGAGCCGCGCCAGCGCCGGCCGAGCACGGCTTGCACCGGATCCGTGCTCCTGGTGGATCTCTGCACAGCCGGCAGCGCGCAGTTCATCGAGTTGGGCATCGTGCGCCTGATCCTCAGTGGACACGCGGGCGTAGCCAATTAGGCGCTTCTTGGAAGGGGAGGGGGCCATCTTTCTTCGCTGATCAAGTGAGGTCTGCGGAAAGCTCCAGTCGCGTAGCCGCCTGCCGCAGCCGACGATCCCGGGTCCAGAGCAGGGCCCCAGGGGTAAGTCTCACTGCTGCTAGAAGGTGCGCATCGACAAAGCCAATCCCAAGTCCGTAGAGTTGCTCTCGCTCAATCAGCATCATGACCTCATCATCGCTAGCAACGGTAGCCTGGGGCAGGTCGCGTAGGGACTCAAGCACAGTCCAGCGCTGGCGCAGACTGCCGAGGGCAAGCTCACCCGTGACGAAGGAATGCGCCAGTACGCGCCCCGTCCCGAGGAGATCTGCCAACACGGGTTCGCTGCTCTTCAGGTGGTCGATCCACACCGAGGTATCAACGATGATCACCGAGCATCCGCCTGACGGCGCGGGATAGGCTTAAGGTCAGGCTCGGTGCCGCCGAGGCGGGCCAGCCTTCGGGCACTCTCCCGCTCGATCAGAGCCTTCAATGCTTCGCGAACCAGGGCCGACTTCTCCTGCAGGCCAGTAAATGCCTGCGCCTTTGCGACAAGTTCGTCGTCCAGGGCAATCGTTGTCCTCACGCCTGTATCTCCATCTTAGGACATCTAAGATAGCATCAAACGATGCTGTTAGGAATGCCGCCACGATAATGCTGCTCGTTTCAAGAGCTAATCACCTCACCCACATCTGCTGGGGGCGAGATGTGTCTGCTCAACTCCCACCTACCAGATGCGATAGGGAGGCGATCAGGAATTTAAGCCCGCGCGAAATATCCGTTGAGTGCCAATTGTACACTTTAGCTTATCATGAGCAACTGATCGTTTGCAAACGTTTCTCAAGACATTCTGTTAACCAGCTACAGAGGGCAGGGCTTCCCCACAGCCGGAGAAAGTAGTTTGAAAACAAAGGCTTTAGCGGTTCGGCTGGCAACGAGAGGTTTACAGAGATGCCCGTGATCAGAGTTCTGAGAAGCAGCTCTCGATGCAGCCGAGCAATATGACGTTTATCCGGACATCAGACCGTAGCTATTCCCTAAATAACTTCCTCTGGTGTACTTACCTCTAACGCCGTCAAAGGCTTAGCCTTAAGCCGAAGCGTGACTTTGGGAAAAGCCAGGTTCGAAGACCTTGAGTGAGTGAAGCCTTGCTGGAATCCATGCTGCTCCTGCTGCCATGAACAGGGGAGGGCGGGAGACAGTGAGATGCCCGTTGGTCATCACGACCGCAGGAGCGAGAAGCGGACCCTCTCACGGCCAAGCTAAGGGGCAGTCCGTGACCCTGAAGAGACGTTCCGTAGTGGGCTTTTATAAAGGGAAGTCGGGCATCGCCCGCCCAGCCCCACCTCCAACTGCTTCAGCGTAACGCTCTATCATCTGATGACCTCCCATGATGACGCTCGCTGCATGAGCGGCCTCGGTGTATCCTCTCGGCAAGCTGCGGCCTCTCGGCGGGAGACGGGACGTGGATGTCGCGCAGTGGCTACGGAGCCTCGGGCTGGCGCAGTACGAGCAGGCGTTCCGCGACAATGCCGTGGATGCTAACATCCTGCCGCGGCTCACGGGCGAAGACCTGAAGGAGCTCGGCGTCCATGCGGTCGGCCACCGCCGAAAACTCCTCGATGCCATTTCACACCTCGATCGCTCGCTGGCTAATCCTGCCAACACGGGTGTGGAAGCGGAGCGGCGGCAACTGACGGTGATGTTCTGCGACCTCGTCGAGTCGACAACCATCGCAAGCACTCTGGATCCTGAGGAATACCGCGCCGTCCTCAGCGCTTATCATGAAGCCTGCTCTGGAACCGTTGCCGAGTGCGGGGGCTTTGTGGCGAAGTTCATGGGCGACGGGGTGCTCGCATATTTCGGCTATCCGCAGGCTCACGAGGATGATGCCGTCAGGGCTGTCCGCGCTGGTCTGGCCTTGGCCGAGGAGGTGGCCCGTGTCCCGGTTCCGCCCGGCGTGGAACCGTTGCGCGTCCGGGTCGGTATCGCCACGGGCTTGGTGGTGGTTGGGGACCTAATCGGTGCCGGTCCGTCTCAGGAACGGAGTGTGGTCGGAGAGACCCCCAACCTGGCCGCGCGGCTCCAGACCTTTGCGGCGCCGGGCGCGGTGGTCATCCCGCCGGCGACCCGGCGCCTGCTCGGCAGCGGTTTCAACCTCGCCGCTCTCGGTCCGCAGCACCTGAAGGGCTTTGCCGCTCCCATCGAGGCCTGGCAGGTGCTCGGCGCGCGCGCCGTGGAGAGCCGCTTTGAAGCCCAGAGGATCGGGGACACGCCCTTGATCGGGCGAACGGACGAGCTTCGGGTGCTCGCACAGAGGTGGAAGCGGGTCCGGGGTGGAGACGGGCAGGTGGCGTTGCTGTCCGGTGAGGCCGGGATTGGCAAATCGCGGGTCGCGCGCGAGTTCCGCGACCAAGTGCGGCCAGAGCCCCACACCGAGGTGCAGTGCCAGTGCTCGCCCTTTTTCAGCAATTCTCCCCTGCATCCCTTCGTGGAGCGGATCGAACGGGATGCCGGGTTCCGGCAAGACGATACGCCCGGCGAGCGGCTGGTGAAGCTGGAGATCCTCCTGGCCCAGGCGATGGACGACGTCCTGAGGTTTGCGCCTGTTTTCGCCGCGATGCTCTCGCTCCCCACACATGATCGATATGGGCCGTCGCCATACGATCCGAGGCAGCAGCGGGAACGGATGATGGAGGCGTTGATCAGATATCTGCTTGGTCTCGCCCGGCGGCAGTCACTCCTCTTGCTGATCGAGGACGTCCACTGGGCCGATCCGACGACCCTCGAGGTGTTGGACCGACTGGTCGGCCGCGCGGCTTCCGAGCGTGTCCTGGTGCTGATCACCGCCCGGCCGGAGTTCTCGCCCGGCTGGCTCGCGCGGTCGAACGTCACGGTGATCCCACTTGCCGGCCTGTTGCAGCGCCAGACTACGGAACTCGCCGAAGCCATTGCAGGCAGCACGGAACTGCCCGCGGACGTGTTCGGCCAGATCCTTGAGCGGACGGACGGCGTGCCGCTTTTCATCGAAGAGTTGACCAGGGCCATGCTGGAGCGCGAATCCGGCGCTGTCCCGGCCACGTTGCATGACAGCCTCATGGCGCGCTTGGACCGGGTCCCGGCCGCGAAGTCCGTGGCCCAGCAGGCCTCCGTGATTGGTCGCGAGTTCACCTATGACTTGCTGGCTGGCATCAACCCGCAGGGCGAACCCGGGCTCGGTGCAGCGCTTCGGCAGCTCATCTCGGCTGGGCTGGTCTCCATGCGTGGCACACCCCCCGAAGCACCCTACACGTTCAAGCACGCGCTGGTCCGCGACGCCGCTTACGAGAGCCTGCTCAAGAGCCGCCGGCAGGAGCTGCATGCACGAGTGGCGGAGGTCCTTGGGCGAGGCTACCCCGATGTGGTTGCCCGCCAACCCGAACTCGTCGCCCACCACCTGAGCGAGGCGCGCCTGCCAGAGCGGGCAGTCGTCTACTGGCAGCGTGCCGCGGATGCCGCCGCCCGCCGGCAGGCTCACCAGGAGGCGATCGCGCACTGCATGCGGGGTCTTGAGATGGCCGGTCTCATCGCCGACCCTGCGCTGCGCGACCGGCACGAACTGCGGTTGCAGGTGCGCCTGGGGAACTCGGCCACCAGCGCCAGGGGCTATTCGGCGCCTGAGGTTGGAAAGGCGCTGTATCGGGCACGCGACCTCTGCATGGCGTTGGGCGATGAGGGGCTGATGCACCCCATCCTGGTCGGGCTCTTCTTCTTCCATGTGAATAAGGCGGAGCTGCGCACGGCCGAGGGAATCGGCATCGAGCTCCTGGCGCTGGGGGAGGCCCGGAATGATCGCATTCTCCAGGTCGACGGCCACAAAACGCTGCTGAACGCACGCTACAAGCTCGGGAAGTTCGTGGAGGCGCAGGAGCACCTCGATCGAGGAATGCGCCTTTACGAGGAGGAGCCCTGGCCTGCGGCCCTGATCGAGCAGTACGACGATCCAGGACCGCACCTGCTGGTGATCGGCGGATGCGTGCTCTGGGTCCGTGGCTATCCGGACCGGGCCCGTCGGGCGGCGGCTGATGCCGTCGCTCTCGGCTATCGCGGCGGGCATCACCTGAGCACCGCCCATGCGGTCCACCTGTCGGGTCACTTGGCAGAGCTCATGGATGATTGGGGCGGCGTGCGCAAGGCCAACGAGGCGACCATGGCCCTTGCCACGGAGTGGGGCCTGTCCGGTCTGCGGAACCAGGTGGCCCTGCGTGAGCGCCTTGTGGCAGTGGCCCTGCACAATGACCCGGAGCAGATGGAGTACAAGCGCCGGCACCCACAGCCCGGCTTTGCACGCTCGCTGCACGACGGCGTGCTGGCGCGGGCCTATGGCCGCCGGGGGGCGCCTGAGGAGGGTTTGCAGGTCATCGAAGAATCCTTGGCCTGGGCTGAGGAAACGGGCAGCCAGTTCTTCGATGCCGAGTTGCACCGCATCCGCGCCGGACTGCTCCTGCACATGCAGCGCACAGACAAAGCCGAACAGAGCTATCGCAAGGCTCTGGAGGTCGCGCAGGAGCAGGGGGCACGGATGTGGGCGCTACGGGCCGCCTGCGATCTGGCGGAAATACTGCGCAATCACGGGCGGCAGGCAGAAGCCCGTGACCTCCTGACGCCCATCCATGGCTGGTTCACCGAGGAGTTCGACGATCTGCAAAGAGCGAGGGCGCTATTGGAGAGCCTGTCACGCCGTGCGTCATCAATCTGATGAAAGCCATGGGCCGTGTCCAGCCGGGCCGACCCCTACCATCTGCCGTGAAGGAGTCGTTTGGGCGAAACGTAGGGTTTATCGATGCGGGCGATCTGGTCCATTTCGGCTTGGCTGACGCGATACCCATGCAGCACAGGATCAAAGGCAAGGTTCTCCCACGGAAACACGTAGCAGCGCGTCCCGAAACCGAGGAAGCCACCCACGGCAACGTCGGCATAGACGAGGCGTCTGCCCTCCGCCTCCCGGTACAGCCGCTGAAGGACGCCGATCCGCCGGCCCTGAGGGTCAAAGATGGCTGTGCCACTGATCTGATCATCCCCGACAAGGGCGTTCGATAGGTTGGCTTGGTTCATCCTCGATTCCGTTCAATGGCTAAGGCTTGAGATGCTGAGCGAGGAAATCCTTCACCTGAGCCGCCGCCATCTCGGCGTTCTTGGGTTCTGACCTGAGCCATTCCGAGAACGTCGTCTTGTCAGGCATGGGCGAGTTGGGCTCGAAGTTCTTGAACAGATTGGGGGCCACCCTCTCTTCGGCGGGCGCTCCACCTGCGGACTGCTGCGCGGTGACCCGAGGACATCTCTCAGTGGCATCGGGAGCAGAGATCCCATTGATGACGAGGGTTGGAGCCGCCATGCGGGACTTCATGCCGCAAAGTGGGGAATAGACGAAGGCCACCGCGGCCTTGAACCGCTCAGGCTCGACGATGAAGGCAGTGGTGTCAGCAGGTGCCGGAATCCGCCAGACATCGCCGGTCTGGAAGCCCAGCAGGCCGACACGCTGCGGGTCCGCCCAGGGTTGCTTGGCGACATACGCGAGAGCCCCATAGGTATCGGCAACGCGGGAGGCGTCGAAGGTCGGGTCGGCGCAAGTGTCCTTGGTGCCACGGGGGCCGTAGCTATCCACCAGCACCACCGCATAGCCCCGGGACGTAAGGCGCTTGGTCCAGAATGCCTCGCGTGAGGTTTCAGCCAGGCTCCCTTGAGCGCCGAATTCGCTTGTCTTCACCTCAGGTGGCAAGCCACCGCAGTCATGCAGATAGATGACGACTGGATGCGGGCCGTTGCCGGGAGGCTTGACGACGTAGGCCTGGACCTCATCGCCGCGTGGAGGGGGGAAAGCCTCGCCCCGGGCCTGTGCACGCTTCTGCTGGAACTCGCTCACGGGTACGGCCGCACTCTCGAATCTCACGAGATCGGCGGCATCCGCCCGGGACACGCATAAGAGCCAACCTGCGGCGAGAAGGAAGAGCTGTCTCGGAAACATCGTACCCTCCCGAAGTGGGTGAGCATCGTCCGCCCCATCAATCGGCCAATATACCAGGGATGAGGCGGGAAATCCTGCCGCATGCGACAGCGAATGCCGCCCGATGCCCGAATGGGTTCGACTCTGGCTTTGAGCGGCGGGCCTCTTTCAAGCCGTCATGTTCCCAAGGCGCCGGCCGCCAATTCGCTTCCTTCGCCGGCTGTGGGCGACAGGACCCTCGCTCGGGAGTAGAATGACCGGAGTAGCGTGCCCCGACGCTCCGATGAGCGCCGCCAGCCCCTTGTGAGGGAGAGCGGCCTATGTCTCTCAAGCTTGGCCTCGTTGCGGTCCTGCTCTTCGTCGGCCTTGAGCCTCTCGCTGAAGCCCACGACATTTACACGCCTCTGAGGGACAAAGCCGGAAGGAACTGCTGCGATGACGGGGATTGTCGCCCTGCGCCCTACCGGGTGAGGCCAACCGGAGTGCAGATGTTCGTCGAGGGAAAGTGGATCTGGGTGCCGGACCACACGGTTCAGTATCGGACGCTACCTGGCGACACGGGTGAAACAGACGGGGGGCATTGGTGCGGGCGCTTTGAGAACGGGCCTGGCTACGACCTGGGCTATGTAACCTACTGTGCAATCCTTCCGCCGAACCCGACAGCGATTTCTGAGCCAGTGTTTGCCCTTCGTAAGGGTCACACCGGGACTGTTCCATAAAGGGCATTCTCGGGATCATGGTCCACGAGGCAAGTCAGATCTGGGCTTGCGACGGCGCCATTCTCAGTGATCGGGTTCCGGTTCGGAGCCATCCGCGGACCCGACCACGATGTCCTTGAGGAACTTCCGCCTGAAGACCTCGGCTATCACGTCGCCTGACGGAACGTGCGTGACGAAGGAAGCAGGGCCTCCAGCAACATCCTGACGGAAATTGTCGATTACGTCCGGATCGTTCCCCAGCACGACCCCGTTGATCGTGAACCCCAAGCCGAACGCGACATCCCGCGCGGCCAAGGGATCTTCATTCACGTTGTCGGGCCCGTTCCCGATGATGTTGATCACGGAGTGCGTGGACCGGAAGGGCGCGGCCAGGAGCATGGCTGACGCGGACGACAGGGCATGTGACAGGTCGGTGGGCCTGCCGAAGCGCCTCTCCACCCGACGTAGGGGGCAACGCAAGATGTGTTCCTGATTGAGCGCTAAGATAGAACGGATCGACAACTGATGGCGCGAGGACTGAAGCCCGATCCTATGCGTTAGGCAAGATCAACCTCGACGTGCATCGGTAACGCGTTCTTACCTCTCCCTAAACCTGTCCACAAAGCCCTCGGAGCAACGTCACCCGCTCGGGCAAATCTTCCGGGTAGCCGCATCCCTCCTGTCGACGCGTCCGCGGTGCAGTATGGCTCCTCAGACACCCGAACCGAGGCGTATTAGGCTGTCGGCTTGCTCGACACACCTGCGCGGAAGAGTATGTTCCTGCTACGTACTCCGTTAGCGCTCAATCAGGAGCAGATCTTGCGCTGGTCCCAGCAAGGGCGAGAGCCGCACACTCCGCCTCACTCCGGTGGTGGCAGGACGCTACAGCATGAGTTGTATGCATTTCCTGAATGCCGGCTTCGGCATGACTGGAAGCATCACCGTCGACTGAATCCATCGCGGCAAGCGAGGATTGAATGTGACGGGTGAGCTTGGGCTGGCACAGGCTTCACCTTGCCTGCATTTAGAGCGGGTAAAGCTCTCCGCCGCTGCCTACTGGCTACCCAAGCAGGCAGCATCATCCAGAGCCGCAGCCTCAGATTTAGGTTGATGATTGTTAGGCCGGAGCCGTCCCAGAACGCCATCGGCGCGGGCCTTCAGGTAGACATAAATGTCCGGAAGGTGACACATGACGTTCCTGTCCTCGCCCATGGCGCGCATGACCCGTTGCTGGGCTGGACCAACGGTACGCAGGCCATGAATGACGATGTGCCGGAAGGTTGCATAGTCCATTGTTTTCATGGGAGCTAACAGGGGCGGGGCAAACGTGCTGCCCTCGCCATCCGGGCCATGGCACATATGACACTGAGCGTGATAGCGGCGATAGCCGCTGAACGTAAACCAATCCACCTGTCCGTCCTGGGCAATGTGATAGGTCGGCTCGCCGTTGTCGGCATAGTATCGTCCACCCTCATCCCTGGTCGCTTGCCCAGCCGCATGGAAGGGGAACCAGCAGGCCATCAAGATGAGCGCGCCTGCGGCACACCATCTCTCTGTGTCCACTTTGCGCATGGTCACCCCATGTGACATTGTGGATCGGATGAGGACAACGGGCACATCATGGCCCGTCCGCCGCCACAGGAATGATCAGTGAGCCAAGCTGCTAAGCTGTGTGTCGTCGCGCACGAACACACGATCCTCAATGCGCTTGATCTCAATTTCCACGGCGCTTTGGCCGAAAGCTTGTGGCACCGACACAATCACTTTCTGACCAGACAGCAGGGTTGCGATGAACCGCACAGGTGTCGCCTCCTCACTGGAGGCCAGGGTCGCCACCACCTGATAGCCGTCCTTTTCGATAGTGTAGTAGGCACTGCCCACCACATTGGCGAGGTTGATGCTCAAGCCCTCAATCGGCGCGAGTTCAGAGGCGTGTGCAGAGCCTGTGATGCACCCAATGGCCAGAGCGGAAAGGAGCATAGCGGAGATACGCATGATAATCCTCCCATGGCCTTCGGGCATGACGTCCGCTTGATCCCTCCGGCCTACGTCAAACCCTATCTGCGTCGGCAGAAGAACGACGCAGCGGACGCGGCGGCGATCTGCGAGGCCGTTACACGGCCGTCGATGCGCTTCGTTCCGATCAAGACCCCGCAGCAGCAGAGCACCCTCATGCTGCATGGAGCCCGCGATCTCCTGATCGGGCAGAGAACCGCCCTGATTAATGCTCTGCGTGGCCACTTTGCAGAGCTGGGCATCGTGGTGGCGCAGGGCGCTCGCAACACGCGCCAGCTGATCGCTTATCTTCAGGACGAGACTACCCCGGATCTCCCCGCCACGGCTCGGATCGCACTCCAGCCTCCGGCAGCGATGCTGGTTGAGGTCGAGGCGCAGATTGCCAAGCTTGACAAGGCCATTCTGGCGGCCCACCGCAGCGATCCAGTCAGCACGAGGCTCGCCGGCATTCCGGGCATTGGCCCGATCGTGGCCTCCTGTCTCTCAGCCAGTGTTCCAGATCCCAGCCTGTTCCAGGGTGGTCGAGAGTTCGCCGCCTATCTCGGGCTCGTGCCCCGGCAGCATTCAACCGGCGGCAAGGCTCGGCTGGGCTCCATCTCCAAGATGGGCAACCGGCACCTGCGCAAGCTGCTCGTCGTGGGAGCGCACGCGGCGCTCTACAGCATGAAGTCCGGTAAGACCAGGACAGCCATAGCGGACTGGGCCCGAACTCTGCTGGCTAAGAAGCCGTTCAAGGTGGTGGCCGTTGCGCTGGCCAACAAGATCGCCCGGATCGCCTGGGCAGTCATGGCCAGAAGCACGGCTTACGAGCCTAGGAGCCAGGGAGCTGCCGCATCGGCGGCATCATCGACGACCCGTTGAGACCATTCGCCCTTCAGGGCAACCCAGTTGGCACGGTGATGATGAGATGATGTGAAGCCAAGCGGATATGGACCGCCGGAACTGGCAAACCCGTGGCATCGTCTTGCGTCAGCCAAGCGCGATAAGTTGAGAGGGACCAGATTCCAGCGCAAAACATCAGGGCCAGCGGTCATGCAGTACCGCGTTCAAAGGCCGGAGACATGACTGCACCCGCCCCGCTAGGCCCAAGTATCATCAATAAGCACATTGCCAAACGGGCGCCATCCAGACATGACGGTGCCACCGAGGCCGTGCGCCGCCTCGGCAAGAGAACTCGATGACCGGAGCGCATAATCCCTCCGAACATTAGGAGAGTGGGCGACTCATCACCGTGGCATTCGGTAGCAAGCTCATGGCAGCGGATCGTTCCGTTCCTTGTCCCAGGACAAGGAACGCCATCGCCAGACGGCCCATGCTGTCGGCCAGTGTTCCAATCGGGAGGATCCGTCCATGGGATCGGGATCACCTAAAGAGCCGACGCTACGTGCGCGGTCCTGGCCGAGAAGTCGATGGGTGGAGCGCCAGGCCAGCCTGTTCGGCCGGATGATGGAAAGAGTCGGTGCGCAACCCGGCGCGACGGCCCGGGAGAGGTTCGAGGGCGGATTCGCGGCTGCCTGCCGTCGGTGCCTGGCCTGCCCAAACGCGACTGACTGCGGGCGCTGGCTCGAGGGCGGGGGTGCCGGCGAGCCGCCGTCCTTCTGCGCGAATGCCGCTTTCCTGAACCGCGTGCGGGCATCGGGCACCGCCTGATCCGCCGGACTGCCGGAGGCTCATCATGGCCGGAGGATTGCGCATGCATGCCGCCAGGCTGGCGATTGCCTCCGGGCTCCTGACGGTCCTCGCCAGCGGGGTGTCCTTGTTCGGCGCCCAAGCGAACGGCGAAGGGGCCGCGGCGCCCCTCGGGGTCTGGTTCGATCTCGCGGTCGGCTTGGCGTGGGTGGTTACCGGAGCAGGGCTGGTGGCCCGGCGGGCATGGGCGGTTTGGTCTGCCAGCGTGGGCGCGCTGGCCACCGTCGCGGCCTTCGGGGCCCTCGGCTTTAACATTCTCCACGGCGGGCACTCGGAGACCCGCAGCATCGTGGCGATGATGCTGCGGACCTTGGTCTGGCAGGCGATCATGGTCGCCGCCTGGCGCGACACTTTGGAGGGATCCCGCCCCTGAACGTCAGCCATCACCCTCGAACCTCCTGGGATCGGTCATGCCCGGCGAAGATCCCCCGCAATCCACCCACCCAGTATCTCACGGCGTGCAGTATCTCCTGGTAGGCAAGTGCCTTCCCGACCCCATCTACGGTGCCAATGACGGGATCGCCATGACCCTGGCGGTGGTCTCCGGCGTGATCCGAGCGGCGATGCCGTCCGCCGTCATCCTCGTCCTGGCGTTCGCCAACCTTGTGACGGCCGGCTTCTTTATGGGCGACAGCAACGTCCTGTCACGCCGCTGGGACATGATAATGATACAATCCCAACGCTTGCCGCTGCGACCGCCACGGCATCGCGACCTTCCTTGGCTTCGTCATCGCGCACCCCGTTTCGTTACTCGCCTACCTGCTGCCCTGGTTCGGGGAAGAGCGCTTCGCGTCAGGGCTGGAGATGCTGCTCGTCGGCGCCCTGGCACCGGCTGTGGCTTACGGTATCGGCAATCGCGAAGCCAGGCTTACTGGCTGACGGACCATCCGACAGCACCGCATCGGAGACATGGCCCTGTGGTACGAACCTGCGTTGTGGGATGACGAAAAGGATAAGGCTCTTATCGCTGCGGTCCCATGAGGGCGAAGGCGTGCTCGGCGCAAAACACGTGGCCATGCAGGTTCGCGATCCACTGCCGGCCCGACGCCGTCACATTCAGGTAGCCGATCGCCTCGTCCAGGTGCGGCGAGACGCTGGTCCAGTAGAAGTCGGGATAGCGCTCGACCAAGTCGGCCGGCGAGGTGTAGCCGAGCTGGCGGTTGAGGCCGATCTCCTCGAATTCGTAGAAGAGCGCATTGGCCTTCTTCAGGTACAGGGGATCTCCGAGCTGGCCGATCAGGTCCGCGGCCTGCACCAGCCGCCCCTCGCGGTCCTCCGATACATCGGTGGTGGACTGGCACGCCGGGAAGCGGGTGAACTCGATCGCCCGCGCCACGCGCTCGGCATCGAGCGTCGGGGATGCTCCCAGCCGCTCCATGACGAAGAGCCCGGAGCGGTCGACATGGTAGGGTGTGAGCGCCGCGTCCGAGGCGCCACGGGGCAGGGCGACCGTTCGACCGTTCGCATCCACGACGAACCGATCCCGACCATCGCCCTTCAGGATGCCCCTGACGTAGCCGATGTCGTGCAGCAGGCAGGCGACGATCAGATGCGAGAAGTCCTCCGGCTCCAGGCGCTCGGTCAGCATGCGACCGCGGAGGATGTCGCGTCCCACCTGTGTGACGAGGAAGGTATGCTCGACGTTGTGATAGAGAGCGTCGCTCTTGCCGAGGCATTCCAGCGCCACCCGCGCGATGCCATCGAGCCGCTCGGCTTCGTCCCGGTGCGCGGACCCGAACAGCCGCCGGAAGTCGCCGGCGAGATGCTTGCCGAGCTCATCCGCCATGATCGCGGGCATCGTCATCATGCTAGCCTCCGTCCGGCGACCAAGACCGAAGCCTTCGCAGAGCTGCGACAGGGCAAGTCCATGCATCTTCCCCGAAACGCATCGGGCGTCCAATGATCGGCCGAAGTCAACCGATAACCGTGATAGTCGGTTTCAGGGGATGCATCATTGATCCAACGCAAGACCGGGCCGTCCAGATCGTCACCGATTGCGGGGAACCAAGCAGAGCGGTATGCTGAGGCATCGTAGACCTGCTCTCGGTTAATCGCATGGGGAGCCTCGGGATCACCGACGCGGAACTGTCTGCGCTTGCAGACGAGGCCCTTGCGCTTGCTAAGAGGTACTGGACGGGCCTTGACGCTCGTCCGACCTATCCCGCCTCTAGCGCGGAGGAAACCAAGAGGCATTTTGCGCGACCGTGGACCGACGAGGGGCGCGGTCGTGAAGTGCTGTCCGACTTCCAAGCCATGGCCGACCATGCGCGGCCGTCCAGCGCACGCTTCTTCGGATATGTTGTCGGCTCGAATGAGCCGATCGGGGTTCTCGGCGAGTGGCTGGCAGCAGTTCTCAACCAGAATGTCACCTCCTGGCGCTCAGCTCCGGCTGCCACGACGGTTGAGCGTACCGTCGTCGGTTGGCTCGCGGATGCGGTCGGCTGCCCCGGCTTCACTGGGAGTCTCTGCGGCGGCGGCTCATCTGCCAACCTCATGGCGCTGGCTATGGCGCGCGAGGCGAAGTTCCCGGCGAACGAGACCGGCGCACAGCCGTGCGTGGTGTATGCCTCCGAGCAGGCTTGCAATTACCCATAGATTTGCGCTCCGATCCTGACGCCGAGTTCGATATCCATCAGGCGCGAAAGTCCTCTCCACATGACGGTACTGCCGGGTGGAGGGTCATGCCCACGCGCGAGGTAGCCGCCCATTCGAGCGATCTTGGTCAGGTAATGCGAGAGTGTCTTGCTCCGCCGCAACTCCTGGCCCTTGTCTCTCACCAACTCGTCGAGCAGGTCGATTTCCAGCCCCGTCAGGGCCAGATATGGCGGCACGTCCGGAACGACGCGGTTGAGCATCGTCATCCAGAAGATGCGCCAGCTCAGGATGCAGTAGATGCTGAGCAGGTTCACCAGCCGCTCGGCTGTTCGCAGCTTGGTCTCCTCCGCCCGGCAGCCGGATTTCAGGATCTTGTGGAACAGCTCGATAGTCCGAATGCAAATGACAAAAGCGGGTAGCTTTGCCATTTGAGCTGGTTGGAATGGCATAGCGGATTTCGACCTCTCCGTCGGTGACGATCACCCGCACCACCAGCCACTCGATGAGCTGCCGTTTCTGCTCCCACGTCGCCTGCGCGAGCCCTTCCTGC
>NZ_JAMXFI010000092.1:0-32057 GCF_025460875.1 Microvirga yunnanensis | reverse complement strand
TAGGCAATGGAGACAGCGCACCCCTGCGAGATGCCGAGAAGGACAAAGCGAGCGACCCCGGCAGCATCGACCACGCTCTCGAGATCGCTGACCCATGCCTCCACGGAGAGCTCGCCCACCTCCCAGTCGGACAGCCCGTTGCCGCGGGAGTCGTGGCGGATCAGCGTGTAGCGGCGGGCCAGGCGTTCAAGGACGTGATGCCAAACCGGGCTTTCCCAGTCGTCCTCCAGATGACCCACCCAATTGCCGGGTTTGACCAGCGGCGGGCCATGCCCGACCTTCGCCCACGCCAGCCGCACGCCGTCCGGCGCCCGGCAGAAGCTGATTTCCTGCTTCAGGTGCGAGCTGCCGATCCGTGTGGTCCTGAGCCCCTCGCCGGGACGCACGGCATAGACATGGATGGGGCGCGAGATGTTCTTGACGCGTTGCTGCCCCCGGTCTTCAAAGCCGCAGTCAAGCTTGCCTGCAACCTCCTCGAAGACCTTCCCCGACACGACGATACATCCCGGCTCAGCGAGCATCTGAAGCCGGGCGGCGATGTTCACATCGTCCCCGAAGATGTCGCCGTCGTCGTCAACAAGGATGTCGCCCAGGTTGATCGCCATCCTCAGGCTCATCGGGTGAACGGAAACGTCTTGCTCCCTAGCGGCCACTTCGCCCTGGATCGCCACAGCGGATTTGAGAGCCTCAAGCGGACTGGCGAATTCGGCCAGGAAGCCATCGCCCATCGTCTTGACGATCCGTCCGCCGTGGGCGAGGACCTTTCCCTGGATGATCTCCCGTTGTATGCCCTTCAGTCGCGTAAGGGTGCCCTCTTCGTCGCTCTCCATGATGGCGGAATAGCTGACGACATCGGCAGCCATGATGGCGGCAAGACGGCGTATCGTCATTGCATCCCCCTGCTTGCACAGGCAGAGCCGGTGGGAAGATTGTTCAGCGTACCCGATAACGTCAGGCGTGAGAAGAGCCGCAGCCACGTTGGGAGCCGCCCCTCCGGGCATATGACAACTGGAGGCCAATTGCGCGGAAGAGTGGTCCTTCGAGGACGGCTTTAGGCGATGGCGTTCGCGGTCTCCGATATCTCTTACCCAAGAGCTGTTACGATGATGTCTACGAGGAGGCTGATGAGTCAGACGACGCGGGTTTGGTAGCGGACAGGGGCAGTGCGTGGAGAACCCTCCCTGATCTTCATAGAGGCCCCCACACCCGTGGCCGGCGGCCGTCTCCCCTTATTCTCCAGGCCGGAATTAATGCTGGATCTCGTCGCTCGGACAATGACCCCAAGGCGCTCTGAAGTCGCTCCGCCCGGGCGTGGGATCGCCCTTACTTGCCCTGGATGTCCACCCCGTAGAATGTGTGGCGGCCGAAGGGCGAGAGCTTGAAGTCGGTCACTTCCTTGCGTATTGGCTTCAACTGCACCGCATGGGCGATGGTGAACCAGGGCGCCTGCTCCTTGAAGATCACCTGAGCCTGCTCGTAGAGCTTCGTGCGCTCGGCCTGGTCGGTCGTGGTCTTCGCCTTCATGACGAGATCGTCGAACGGCTTGTAGCACCACCGCGCCACGTTCCCGCCAGAGGTACTCTCGGCCGAGGTGCAGTTGAGGAGGCTGGACAGGAAGTTGTCCGGGTCGCCGTTGTCGCCCGTCCAGCCCATGAGGCCCAGCTGGTGCTCGCCCGCCTGCATGCGCTTGCGGTACTCGCCCCACTCGAAGCTCTTGATCTCGGCCTTCACGCCGATCTTGGCGAGGTCGGCCTGCATGAGCTCGGCGACACGCTGGGCATTCGGCATGTAGGGACGCTGCACCGGCATCGCCCAGAGATCGGTCTCGAAGCCGTTCGGGTAACCTGCTTCCGCGAGGAGCTTCCTGGCAGCATTAGGATCGTAATCGTAGTCCTTCACCGCATCATTGTAGGACCACATGGTCGGCGGGATCGGGTTCTTCGCTGCCACGCCCGTGGAGAGATAGACCGCATCAACGATGGCCTTTTTATTGATCGCCATGCTCACGGCCTGCCGGACGCGAACGTCATCGAATGGCTTCTTCTGTGTCTGGAAGGCGAGGTAGCCGACATTGAGGCCTGGCTGCTCCAGGATCCTGATGTCCGGATCCTTCTTCATGGCCTCAAGATCGGCCGGGTTCGGATACGGCATAATATGGCATTCACCCTTCTGGAGCTTGGCCCAGCGGACCGAGGCGTCCGGCGTGATGGCGAAGACGAGATCGTCAATCCTGGCGCGGCCGCCCCAGTAGTCGTCAAAGGCCTTGTAGCGGATCACAGCGTCCTTCTGATAATGGACCAGGTAGAACGGGCCCGTCCCGATGGGCTCATGGTCGATCTTCTCGGGTGTGCCCGCCTTGAGCATGGCGTCGGCGTATTCTTTTGACTGGACGGCAGCGAACCCCATGGCAAGGTCGGACAGGAACGGCGCCTCGGGCTGGTTCAGGGTCACCTTGACGGTATAATCGTCCACCTTCTCCACCGACTTGAGCAGCTTGGGCATGCCCATGGCGTCGAAGTAGGAGTGATTGGGGCTCGTCACCTTGAAGTACGGGTTGTCCTCCTTCCACTGGCGCTCCAGCATGAAGATCACGTCGTCCACGTTGGCGGTGCGGGTCGGCTTGAAGTTCGTGTTGGACTGCCATTGGGCGTTATGGCGCAAGTAGAAGGTGTAGACGAGGCCGTCCTCGGAGATGTCCCACGTCTCGGCGAGGCCGGGCACCACCTTCGTGCCGCCGCGCTCGAACTCGACGATGCGATCGTAGATCGGCTCGCTGGCATCGGATGAGGTGCCGGTAGTGTTCACGCCGGGGTAGAAATTCTCCGGGCTGCCCTCGGAGCAGTAGACGAGGGTTTTAGCGGAGAGCGGCGCTGCGGCCAGCACGGCCGGCGCGCAGAGGATGGCGAGAAGGGCTGCTGTCTTCATGGGACCCTCCACACAGCTCCGGCTCGGCCTCACTTGCAGCGGGGTCGAGCACAGATGTCCTTGTGACTTCGAACTCCGCCCCGGATGCCTTAGGCAGCCGAGGCGCGCCCCGTCGTCCCCTCGGCTGTGACAGCCCCCAGAACCTCGCCCACCGAAATCTCCGGCTCACCTGTGATGAGATCGGCCAAGTTCGCCTTGATCCAGTCGAGCGCCTTCCTGTTCGCCTCCTGGGCAGCGCTTTGGGTCTCGAACAGCGTGATCGAGCCGCCGGTCTGATCCCCGAAGCGCACGACATAGTACCCGATAAAGCCAGGGCTTTGCTTCATCGTGGGATCGAGGCCGTCGACCGCGCGGCGAGCGGCCTCCTCGATCGACCGCATAGGGACCTTGCGCACCACTGCGTACATCGTGACCTCCCGTTCAGAAAGGCCCCTCAGCCAGCCTCATTTTACCATCCGATGAGCCCAAGTACGAGGCACGATCATTCTCAGATCCGATGATCTGGTGTCACCGATGGCAGTTCGGGTCGCGGCTCCGGTGTGTTCTGAATCGGGGCAGCGTGGTCCGCTTGTGAGGTTGCAGGTCCAGAAGCCAAGCGTCTCTCAAGAGCGGCAACCTGCCGTGCCAGATTGTCGATGGCGGCCTTCAAAGCCAGAACGTCGGCGGCATCCGGGATGGTGGATACGGGGTGTCCCGCTCGTGGCACCGCCGGCTCATGAGGGCCCGGAGGAGGCTCTGGCTCCGCCTCCAGAGAGGACCTGCGCGTCTTCCGACGAGATGACACTAGCTTTTGGAGAGCCCGCACAATCAGCCAGAGAACGCAGAAAGCGAGGAAAAGGGTGAGCAGCGCCGAAGGCATGCTATCGAACATGGTTGTTGCCGTTCCTGAGTGAGCCGATGAGGGCCTGGGGCAATGCAACACTGATGTCCCGCGTTCCCCTGGGTGATCGTTCGGATCGATTGCCCCTCTGCCCCTACCGGAAGGGGCAGGTATCGGCTGGCTCGGTTGGCGGAAAAGCTCGGGGCGGAGATCCAGCTATGCGACCTGATCGATCAGATCGCCTTCGACTGCCCAAGGAAACCCCTCCCGTGGGAGGGGTTTCCCAGCCAGTTTGATCCAAAGTGCAAGGCTCGTTTTACGGATGTGGAGGCGACGAGCCGCCCTCCCCCAGATCCGCCTCCCTTAATGCGAAGGTTGACGGTAATCCGTGGCGGGAAAGAGTAACACGACGGTGCTGGCCCCAATCCTGCTTACCCCGGTGTGGGCTGGACACTCCACTCAGTCCGCCGCAAAATTCGTTCGGGAGCGGCACCGAGGGTCCGATGGGTCCGCAGGAGCACAAGGTCGAGCGACGGCTCGCAGCCATCTTCGCGGCTGACATGGCAGGCTACTCGCGCCTCATGGAACGGGATGAGGTCGGCACCCTGAAGGCACTGACTGCGCACCGCGAGGTCATGGACCGGCTGATCACTGAACATGGCGGACGCATTGCCAACACCGCTGGCGACAGTGTGTTGGCTGAGTTCCCCAGCGCCGTTGATGCCGTCCAATGTGCCATGGCCGTGCAGGAGGCTCTTGTGCAGGCCAATCAGGGCACTCCCGAGGAGCGCCGTCTTCAGTTTCGGATCGGGGTTCATGTCGGCGACGTGATGGTGCGTGCAGGAGATCTGCTCGGGGACGGCGTGAATATTGCCGCACGGCTGGAGAGCCTCGCAGATCCTGGCGGCCTGTGCATCTCCGAGGCCACCTACGGGTACGTGCGAAAGACTCTGCCCCATGCTTTCGAGGATCTCGGACCACAGACAGTCAAGAACATCGAAGAGCCAGTACGAGCCTTCGTGCTTAAGGCAACCGCAGTCATTCCAGCAGGACAGGAGCAAGCTAAGCCGCTTCCCCTGCCCGACAAGCCCTCGATTGCGGTGCTTCCGCTTAGAAACATGAGCGGCGGCCCCGAACAGGACTACTTGGCCGATGGTCTCACCGAGGAGATCGTTGCAGCCCTCTCACGCTTTCGCTCGCTCTTCGTCATCGCCTATAGCTCCACCGCGACCTACAAAGGCAAGGCCGTGGATGTGCGCCAAGTCAGTCGCGAGCTTGGCGTTCGGTATGTGCTGGAGGGCAGCGTCCGCAGGGTGGCAAACCGGCTCCGCATTATTGCCCAACTGATCGATGCCACCACGGGGAGCCACATCTGGACGGATCGGTACGACGGGGACGTTACGGACCTCTTCGATCTTCAGGATCGGGTGACCGAGGCCATTGTTGGAGCCCTTGAGCCGACCATTACCCTCTCCGAGATCGAGTGGGCCAAGCGCAAGCGGCCTGACAGCCTTGATGCCTATGGCTGTGTCATGCGGGCGCTGCCTGCCGTCTGGTCGCAAGACCCTCATAAAAAGGCAGAAGGACTTCGGCTGGCTGAACAGGCAATGGATCTTGACCCCACATATGCACTATCGAAGGCGCTCGCTGCATGGTGCTATGCCCAACGCGTGATGTCCATGACGACCTCCGATCCATCGACGACCAGAACCAGGGCACTCCAACTCGCCCGGGAAGCCGCATCACTCGACAGCAACGATCCTCTCGTGCTGACTGTGCTGAGTGCCGCATACAACCTTATCGGTCAGGTCGCCCTCGGGCTCGCCGCTGTCGAGAAGGCGCTGACGCTGGACCCCAACTCGGCTTGGGCTTGGCTTCGCAGCGGATGGTCGAACACCTACATGCGAAGATACGACACCGCCATTGAGCATTTTCAGCGGGCCATGCGTCTCAGTCCGCTCGACCCGATGCGCTTCAGTGCCTTGATCGGGATCGGAGCCGCATATCTTGCCAAGGACCAGTGGGACGAGGCGGCGCGATGGATCGAGAAAGGTCTCTGTGAGAAGCCCGATGCGGCCTGGGGTTACCGGCTTCTGATCGCCGCATACGCTGCGGCTGACCGGCTGGAGGAGGCCAAGCAAGCGGCGGCCCGGTTCTTGGAGGCTTACCCGGACATGACGGTTTCAAAGGCGATTGAGGTTACGCCTCCTTCGTCTCCCCTAAGAGGGCGTATTGCGGCGGGGCTTCGAAAAGCAGGGCTACCAGAATAGGCCAAGTTGGATACCCAAGCATCTGCCCTCGCGCAAACTCTCATTGCGCTCTCCTGCACTCATCGGTGCCCGCTGCTTCCCGAGCCAAGCTTGACAGCCGCGGACCTCTAAATGTTGGACGAAGGCTGGACACCTCACCCCACTCGCCGCAGAATCCCCTCTGAAGCGGCACCGAGGGTCCCATGGGTCCACAGGAGCACAGGGTCGAGCGGCGCCTGGCAGCCGTTCTCGCGGCTGACGTAGCGAGCTATGCGCGGCTTGTGGAGCAGGATGAGGTCGGAACCCTGCGGACCCTGGCGGCTCACCGTGAGGCGATGGACCGGCTGATCGCCGAGCACGGCGGGCGGATCGCCAATACGGCTGGGGATAGCGTCCTGGCCGAGTTCCCCAGCGTTGTCGATGCCGTCCAATGCGCCGTCGCTGTCCAAGAGGCTCTCGCGCAAGCCAGTCAGGGCACGCCCGACGAGCACCGCCTCCAGTTCCGGATCGGCATCCACGTCGGCGATGTCATCGTCAGTGCTGGCGATCTGCTCGGCGACACCATCAACATCGCAGCCCGCCTTCAGGCGCTGGCCCCGCCATCGGGCATCTGCCTCTCAGGATCGGCCCATGAGTTCGTCCGACGAGTGCTTCCTCTCAGCTTCGACGATTTCGGTCCTCAGAAGGTCAAGAACATAGCCGAGCCGGTCCCAATCTTCGGCGTGCGTCTGTCACATCGAGCATCCATTCCACAACGAGACCCGCCGCCTATTCCTGACAAGCCTTCAGTGGTTGTTCTGCCCTTCACGACCTCAAAGGTCGAGGACGAGTATCTGGCGGACGGCATCACCGACGACATCATCACGATCCTCTCGAAGATGAGATGGCTGTTCATCATCGCGCGAAACTCGGCTTTCGCCTACAAGGGCAAGGCGGTCGAGGTAACGCAGATCGCTCGCCAACTTGGGGTCGTTTATGTCGTGAGCGGCACCCTGCGCTATTCCGGATCACGAGTCCGGATTTCAGTCCAACTGGCTGAGGGCGAGACCGGAGGCTCGGTTTGGGCCGAACGATATGAGCGTGAATTGGAGGACATCTTCCGGCTTCAGGATGAGGTTGCCGAGCAGGTGGCAGGAGCGATTGAACCCGAGCTTCTCCAGAAGGAAGGGCAGCGCATGGCTGGTCGGCCTTCCCAGAACCTCACCGCTTGGGACGTTGTGCGTCGGGGAATGTGGGAGTTTCATAAGTTCACGCGCCCAACCCACCTCGCCGCCCTGGACCTGTTCAAGAAGGCTATCGAGATCGCGCCTGATGCAGCAGACGGCTATATCTGGTTGAGCCGGACCTATAGCGGTCTGGTCGCCTACGGCTGGGCCGATGATCCGGACGCAGCCCTCCAGGCCGCCATCCCTGCCGCAGTGCGTGCCGTTCAGCTTGATGACAAGAACCCGTACGCCCACTACGCCGTTGTGGTCAGCCATACGTTCGCAGGATTGTTCGACGCTGCAATCAGGGCGGCGGATCATACGCTGAGCCTCAGCCCGAGCTTTGCCCTGGGCCATATCATGTCGGGGGTGGCACGGCTGTATGCGGGCCGGGCGCAGGATGCGATTGAACCGCTGGAACACGGGCTTAGACTCAGCCCGCTTGAGCCCCAGAACTTCGCCTGGAACCTTCAATTGGCGTTTGCCTGCTATTTTGCGGGCCAGCCCGAGAAAGGGCTGAAAGCGGCACGGCAGGCTTTGGACCTGCGCACGCATTGGTCGCCTGCGCTGAGGATGGTGGCACTCTGCGCAGTGGCATTGGGAGACCAAGAGACCGCCCGCTCGGCGCTTACGGAGATGCGCGCCTCCGGTGATCCGGCCTGGGATATCACGCCGAGGATGATCAGGTTCAACCCTCGTTGGGGCGAGCACATGGATCAGGTCCTCAGCGAATGGATGTCGTCCTAACGGATTGCTGGCTTCACGGCTCATCGGGGATGCGGGGGCGAGGGCGGCACCGCAATGGGGCGATGCTCCAAGCCGCCATTGAACCTGTTTGGTGTACTGGGCAGCGATCCAGCTCTTCATCTGCTCCCTGTGACAAGGCCCCAGCAGCAAAAGGTCGGCGTGACGATCAAGCTCAGGCCACTCTGTGTCGGAGCTCATCGAGCCGCTCGGTGACCAGATGGCCAAGCACCGCGATCATAACGATACCGCCTCCGATCAGGGCAAGTGGGCCAGGTACTTCGCCGACTGCCAGCCAGACCCCGATGGGCGCCAGGACCGTTTCCAGGACAGATACAAGGCCCGCTTCCGCTGCCGGAATCAACTGCACGCCGGCTGAAAACATGACCAGCCCGAGGCCCATCTGACAGATCCCAAAGACGGCAAGCAGCATGAGATCGTTCAGCGAAACCTCTGTGGGACTGGCAAGAGGCGCGGTGACGAGAGCGGTGATCAGGCATGCGGCGCACATCGCGTCCGTCATCGGCAAATCCGGATAGCGCCGGGCGACGACAATGGTGGCCGCCAAACAGACAGCGACGATCACGGACAGAAGATCACCGAGTAAGCGGCCGCTCACGGCTGAATCCGAGACCATGATGCCAACGCCGAGCAGCGCCAGCGAGATCGCCACCAGGGTGTGCATTGACACCCGCTCACGCATGAGGAGCCAGGCACCGAGAGCCGCGAAGAAGGGTGCCGTTGCCTGGATGAACAGGACGTTGGCGACGGTTGTTTCATACAGTGCGGTGATGAAGGAGATCATTGCTGCCGAAAATGCCACTGCAATGCCGAGGCTCGGACAACCGAAGCGTTTGACCACCGCCCGCCAATCGCCCCGCTCCTTAAATGCGATATAGCAGCACAGAAAAGCAGCGGCGAAGATGGAGCGCCAGAAGAGCGTGGTCCAGGCGTCCGTCGCAGTGAGCCGCGTCAGGATCCCGGCGATGCTCCAGGCAGCGGCCGCACCAGCCACCAGTGCAACTCCACGCCAGCGGCGGCTCACCGCACCGGGCTCAATGGCGAACTCTGGCATGACGATCGACCCGCAATGGCTGCCGCCTCCTGGGCAGGAGCAGTGGCCCGCGGGAGCTGCACGTCATCCTCGCTCCCGCAAAGCCAGAATGTCAATCGGTGCCGCCGTGCCGAGCCTCTGGGCGCGACCAGGATCAAAGTGCAACGTTGAGCGAACTCAATGAAAGTCCGTCAACGATGCCAATTCAGAAAACCTGATAAAGTCGGTCTAGTACCACGAAGAGACCTTCCGGCCTGGGATCAACCCTCGCGCTGAACCCTCAACAGCTCACAGATTGAAAGGGATTTCAGACCGGATGGTTCATGGGCCTGGACTGATCCGTGTCAGGGGCTTTGGAACACGGAACTGAGTTGCAGCCCATCATCGTCTGGGTGATGACCTCAAGCGGGTGTAAACTGCGTCCTGGGGCTGGCACCGGAGGAGACTCTCATGCGGACAGGCTCACGCACCACCCTGGTGGCGGCTCTCATGATCTTCTCTGGTTCCGTTCAGGCCGGAACCGAGGACGAGGTGAAGGCGCAGTTCAGCAAGTTCGTTGCAGCCCAAAACGCCCATGACTCGAAGGCTGTAGGCGACACGCTGCTCGACAGCCCCCAGTTTCTCTGGATCACACGGGGAGCGCCCATCTGGAGCCGTGAGGCGGCGCTCAGGCGGTTTGAGGCGCTGTACCAAGGCACATGGTCGCTCGATCCCAAGACGGACGAACTCAAGGTCATCGAGATCCAGCCAGGCGTGGCCCAGCTCTACGTCCCCGTCACCTTCATGATTGCTCCGGCCGGCCAGACCGCCCAGCCCAGCCGTTTCCTCATGAACCAGATCTTGGTCAGGACGTCCTAGGGCTGGAGAATATCGAGCATTTTGCCGATCCCGGTGCCAATGCCGTGATCTGGCTCGACGCCCGGGTACTGCGCGTAAACCCGAGAAGACGGTCTGCGGAACATCCTCGTCACACCGGCCAGCACTTGGGTAAGATAGACGCTCGAAGGGCCTGAGCCGATGGAGGCTGCGATGACGGAGACGAAGACGTCGTTTCGGGACTTCGAGCATCAGGGCTGGTCGGATCATGAGGTGGCCACCACCTATCATGGCCTCTTCTCACCGCTCACGGTGCAAGCCATCGGGGCACTTCTTGATGCCACCGGGGTCAGACCTGGGACGCGGGTCGCGGACGTCGCCACCGGGCCCGGCTATGTCGCAGCGGCGGCGGCCGAGCGCGGGGCCGAGGTCGTGGGCATTGACTTCTCCTCAACCCAGCTCGCCCTGGCGCGGCAGCTTTATCCCGATATCGAGTTCCGCCACGGCGATGCAGGTGCCCTCCCGCTGCCCGACGACAGCTTCGATGCCGTGATCAGCAACTTTGGCATCCCGCATTTTCCTGATCCGGACGCTTTTCTGCGCGAGGCATACCGCGTCCTCCGCCACACCGGCCGCGTGGCCTTCAGTACCTGGGCCTCCCCGCAGGAGTGCGTCGGCTTCGGGTGGATCTACAGCGCCGTGCAAGCCCACGGTCGGATGGACGTTCCCCTGCCGCCGGGCCCCAACTTCTTCCCCTTCGGCGATCCGGCCCAGTGCGAGCGCAGTCTCCAGGCGGCCGGCTTCGGGTCCGTGACCGTCACCAAGGTGCCGCAGGTCTGGCGGGTGGTGCCGCCGGACGCTCCCTTCGACATACTCCTCAAAGGCACCGTTCGGGCGGCGGACCTGCTCCGGGCGCAGACGCCAGAGGCACTGGCGGCCATCCGCGATGCGGTGCGCCAGGGCGTCGCCGCTCACGCGCGGGACGGTGCGTTCGAATGCTGGACCTAGGTCGGATCACCTACAGGATAGGGCCGTACGGGGGCATGGTCGCCGACATGTGAATGCCGGCTCCGCGGCGGCTCGCTGATTTGAGATAAATCAAGGCGGAGCGGCAGGCGGGCCGGGTAGGATGTCGCATTGTATGTCTCGCCATCCGGCATGGCGGTAGACCCTTGGCACAGGAGCCGCTCAGGCCTTTTCCGTCCTTGCACTGGATCACGAGATTGCAAGGAGAACGCCCATGATGGAGCCGCGCAATCAGGTTGTTCAGGTCGGGCGCTTCGGCGGTCCCGACGGATTGGAGGTGGTCGACGCCCCCCTGCCGACGGCCGGTCCGGGCGAGGTGCGGGTGCGCGTGCTCGCCTCGGGCCTCGAATACACCGACGTCACGATCCGGCGCCACCTCTACGCACAAACGATGCGTCTGCAGCCGCCGTTCGTGCTGGGCTATGACATGGTTGGGGACATCGATCGGCTCGGCGACGGCGTGACCGGCTTCCAGCTTGGCGAGCGCGTGGCCGACATGACGGTCGTCGGCTCGAATGCCGCCTATCGCACGCTCCGGGCCAAAGACCTGACCCGGGTGCCGCCGGGCATCGATCCGGCGGAGGCGGCCACGCTGATCCTGAGTTGGACCACCGCCTACCAGCTCCTGCATCGCACAGCCCGGGTGCAGCGCGGTCAGCGCGTGCTCGTGCAGGGAGCTGCCGGCGCCGTCGGCCAGGCGCTGCTGACGCTCGGCCGGATGGCGGGGCTGGAGCTGTGGGGCACTGCACGGGGCGAGCACGCCGGGATTGTCCGCGACCTCGGTGCTACGCCGATCGACTATCAGCGCGAAGACTTCACGCGCGTCCTGCCGGGCGGGTTCGATGTCGTCTTCGACGGTGTCGGTGAGGACGATTATCGCCGCTCGTTCGCGGCGCTCAGGCCCAGCGGTCTGCTCTGCGCCTACGGCTACTCGGCGAACGTGCAGGCGGAGCGTCGCCTCCTAAGCCTCCTGATGTGGCTCGTACGCGTGTACGTCTGGCGGCAGGTGCTGAGCTTGTTGCCCCGCGGCAAGCGCCTGCGCCTATACTCGATCAACCTGATGCGGGCCCGCCATTCGGCTTGGTTCCGGGAAGACCTGGAGCGGCTCTTCAACATGTTGGCGACAGGCGCGATCCGGCCGCGTGTTGCCGAGCGGATCTCGTTCGAGGAGGTCGCCGAGGCGCACCGCCGTCTCGAAGCGGGCGGCCTCGACGGCAAGCTCGTCCTGTGCCCGGATCTCGGGCCGCAACGTGACCGAGCACCGGCCCGAACGTCGCACGGATGACCTCTGATGATCGCGGCTGCGGTCCATAGCTCGCTACCGAGCCGAAGCAGAACGAATTGCAGGTCATTGTGGAGAGCACGCGGGAGGTAATTGTGGTCGCGCCCTTACAGGACAGCCAACACGACGGGCACGTCGAAAGGGAGAACGCTAGCGGATAACCAGACCGTGTGCAACGTCTACGCCATCGTCGGGACAAGTCTTTAGGTCAGGCTGTGAGATTTCCGCCCTTTCGGAATGTCTGGTTAGGCGACAATTGCTGCCTTGCGGCTTAGGTCTCAAGTGTGCCAGCAGAAGACATTCCGCCTTCACACGGGATTCCAATTTGTGGAAGGCTGTAGCTGAAATGAGGCCGCGGCGGCCATTATACGGGCCAAGCGGCGGGGTTACCCTGTGCCCGTGAGGGTGAACAATCGGCCAAAGAAAAGGCCGCTGTCACCAGCGGCCCGGAGTTTGGTCCAGTTCACACCGTGATGAACCGTCCTCCAAGGAACAGATCTTATTGCAGGATTGCCTTGACCTTTTCAGCAACACCGGCGCCGATGGCCTTGTGAGCCTCAGGGCTGAGGTGAACACCATCAATCCCGTCAGTCGTTGTCAGTTGACCGACATCAAGGAACTCGGCCCCTGCCGCTTTGGCAATCGCCTCATAATAACCAGGAAGAGCTTTCGTCTTCTCGACGCCGCCAGCGAACCTCTCGGCGCGCCCTTCAGGGAACAGCTTCCCCAGTGGGGGTGGAGCAAGCACCAGAACCTTGGGAGCGGAATACGATGTTCCCACGCCGCCCTTGGTCTGTGCCACAATGTCGATCAGTTTACCCATGCCAAGTGCGATCCGGAATGGCGAACGGTCGAACATCTTCTTCACGTCATTGGTGCCAAGCATGATCACAACGACATCAAGCGGCTGGTGCGTGGCAAGGGCAGAGGACAAGTAGGCGGATCCATCGAGACCGGCGCCCGAGATATGAGGTAGCGTCGGATCGGGGATGTCGGTTGTGCGAGCGCTCAGCCCCTCATCAATCACCTCATACCCTGATCCAAGTGCTGCCTGGAGAACGCCGGGCCAACGCACGTCTTTGGGATAGCGAGTAGTAGAGCCGCTTTCGACCGGGATATAGCCCCAAGTATTGGAGTCGCCATAGACCATGATGCGCTTGGCGGCCCCGTCGGCGGCATGCGCAATGCTTCCGGTAAGAAGCGCGACTGCCGTGAGTGCGCCGACGAGACTGCGTCGGGTGAGAGACATGTGGGTTTCCTCCTTTGATTGCCGACCCTGGATTCGATCTGGCAATCAACAGAGGAGCCTACCGAAGCAGCCACTGAACAGAGATCACGCCTCATGGCTGAGTTGCGACTACTACAATCATACTTTCGGCCGATACACTCAGGACGACCGTCACGTGATTCCTGCTACCCACTCTGTTCCTGCAAACACCCGGACAAATACCCCTGACAAGACACTCTGTTGCCGAAGGCTCGGGAGCACTTAAGGAGGCTCACTGTCCGTTTGTTATGGAATTCAGCACCAATGGCATTACACCCTCGGTCCAGGCATATGCTCCAACACGGGATGGTTTGGAACGGGTCAGAGAGTAACGAACAGCAAATGAAATGGAGGTCCGTTCACCACCTCATGAGAGGACCAAAGCGTTTCTTCCGGCTCGTGCCATCTTGAGATGTTCAGCACACCGGATCCCTCTTTTGTGGCGGTCAGCCGGCCTACAGAGTGGGTGGATCTCCGATCTTTTGTCGCCTTACTATGATCGTCCATCCTGCGGGTGCACTCCAAAGGATCAGGAGAACATAGAGGAAACAATGGAACGCCAGATTTCAGCTACCAAAGCCTATGAGGAATCCGAGGACATTGGCCGCAATCCCTCAGAGAATGCTACTCTGGGGGACGTAATCGGCGCCCGGTTCAGCCGGCGTGATCTGCTCAAGGGTGCCCTGGCGGCGACCGCCATTTCGGCGACCGTCAGCCCCCTGGCCTTGGCCGTCGCCGAAAAGGCGCAGGCCCAGGGCGCAACCCCCACCTTCAGCTTCAAGGAGGTCACAGCCGGTATCGACGAGAGGCACCACATCGCGGAGGGCTATGACGCTGACATTCTCATCCGTTGGGGTGATCCGATCTTCGCCGATGGGACAGAGTTCGATCCGCAGGCTCAGACGGCCGAGAAGCAGCGCCGGCAGTTCGGCTATAACAACGATTTCCTCGGCTACTTCCCCATCGACGGCTCCAACCACGGGCTCCTGGTCGCCAATCACGAGTACACCAGTGAGGAGCTGATGTTCCCCGGCCTTGGCATGCAGGACACCAAGGAAGCCGACTTCAAGGGCATGACGAAGGAACTCGTTGACATCGAGATGGCCGCCCATGGCGGCTCGGTGATCGAGGTCCAGCGCCAGAACGACAAGTGGAGCTTCGTTCCGAACTCCAAATATGCCAGGCGCATTACCGCCGACACGCCGATGGAGATCACCGGCCCCGCTGCCGGGCACGACCGGCTGAAGACGCAGGCGGACCCTGCCGGAAAGCAGGTGCTGGGCATGCTCAACAACTGTGCTGGCGGCGTGACGCCGTGGGGCACCTGGGTCACCTGCGAGGAGAACATCAACGGCTACTTCTGGGGCAAGCTCGCCGACGATCATCCGGAAGCACGCAATCACAAGCGCTATGGCGTGCCCGGCAACCGCTATGCCTGGGGCAAGTGGCATGAGCGCTTCGACTTCGCCAAGGAGCCGAACGAGGCCAATCGCTTCGGCTGGATCGTCGAGATCGATCCGTTCGATCCCAACTCGACCCCGAAGAAGCGCACGGCCATGGGCCGGTTCAAGCACGAGGGTGCTGCCGGCATCACCAACAAGGACGGGCGGTATGTCGTCTACTCCGGCGACGATGAGCGCTTCGAGTACATCTATAAGTTCGTTACCCGCGACACGGTGAATCCCAACGACCGGCAGGCGAACATGGACCTGCTCGCCGAGGGCACGCTCTACGTTGGCAAGTACAACGAGGACGGCACGGGCGAGTGGTTGCCGCTGGTTCACGGCCAGGGACCGCTGACCGAGGCAAACGGGTTCCGGTCGCAGGCCGATGTGGTGATCGAAGCCCGGCGGGCAGCCGACCTGTTAGGGGCGACCAAGATGGATCGGCCTGAGGATGTGGAAGCCAATCCGAAGACCAACAAGGTCTATGCGATGCTGACCAACAACGACCGGCGTAAGACCGATCAGGTCAACGCGGCCAACCCACGTCCGGAGAACAAGTTCGGCCACATCGTCGAGATGACCCCTGACGATCTGGATCATGCCGGGACGAAGTTCCGGTGGGAGATCCTGGTGCGCTGCGGCGATCCGTCGGTGGCGGCGGTGGGCGCCACCTTCTCGTCGGCCACCACGAAGGATGGCTGGTTCGGCATGCCGGACAACTGTGCGGTCGACAACATGGGCCGGCTCTGGATCACTACCGACGGCAACTCGGGCGTGACCACCGGACGCTCTGATGGCGTTTGGGCGATGGAAACCGAGGGCGAGTTGCGTGGCACGTCCCGGCACTTCTTCCGCTGCCCGACCGGGGCGGAGATGTGTGGTCCGATCTTCACTCCGGACGACGAGACGATGTTCGTGGCCGTGCAGCATCCGGGCGAGGATGGCCAGGACTGGCCGGCATTTGGCCGGGCGTCGACCTTTGATGATCCGTCGACCCGCTGGCCGGATTTCAAGGCCGGCATGCCGCCGCGGCCCGCCATCGTGGCGATCACCAGGCAGGGTGGCGGCAAGATCGGCGTGTAAAGCCGGGAGCCCAACAGCCTGCTCATTGCCTGCAATCAGTTCTGGGACGCCCGCAAAACCAGCGAGCGTCCCAGCGCTTTCACATCATGTGCTCTCGATTCCCGCAGGAGCCCGTCCGCTGCGCTCCCGCTGTTTGCGAAGGTCCGGAGCGGGTCGATGCTGTTGAAAAACTCCCGGGGCCTTCCTCGTCCATCTATTACTAGCATCAGCGTGCCAGATCAGGCCCAGCATCCTGTATGCTGACCACGCGAAAAACGGCAGTTGCCGAGTTTTTCAACAGCATCGGTCAATCTGAGCCGTTGAGCGTGGCCTTGTGAAGGTCAGCTTACCATATGAGCAACGGAAGTTCAGCTTTCGTCTGCCTCATGCCAGAAGACGACGATCTGGCGCTTGCCGTCTCCGGTCGTCTTGTAGGTGCCGGTGAAGCCGCTCAGGATCGTGAAAGATCGGGAGAGGTGGTCACCCTCGCGCACGATGTCCTGATCCTCCTTGAGGACAGCCACCTCCATGGGCAGGTCAAGCAGCGCCTACCGCTCGTCGTCCTTGGGCGAAAAGATGCTCTCCAGCCTGCGGATGAGCGGATGGTGGTCGGTTGCTAAATGGGCGGGCATCATCGCCATCTCTCCTGTGCCTGCGGGAGCAGGACCGAGGCTCACACCTGCGCCGTGGCCATAGGTGATGGCCAAGCCATCCTTTCAGGCAGGTGAATGGCTGTCGTTGACCTATGTTATCCCTTTGCGACGTATGCTCGGGGGTGAGCAAGCTGCTCGACCCTCCGGTAGACCCGCAGCACAGGAGGCGTTGGGGCTCGAAGTGACGGGGCAGCTGCCATGCGAATGGAGAATGACACTCTGTTCAAGCGCGCCGAGGCTGTCCTGGCGGAAACCGCCCGGCTTCGAAAAGCCCACGTGCAGTTCCGGCAACAGGTGCGGCGTCAAATCGATGAGATGGAGCGGATCGGGCAGGAGCTCGATCCGCTGCTGCCGCATCCAGCCGGAGAGATAGCCGAGGTCAGGAGGCTCCTGGCCCAGGATGCGGCTGAGGCGCAGGGGCGAGAGCCCGCTCATGTCGGGCGATCGTGTCCAGGATGAGTTGGCGGTGTTCCTGCCAGGCCACCATGGTCTCGTCGAGCAGGCGCAGCAGATCCCGGGCCAGAGCGGTGTCGTGGCCGTCCCGGGTCATTCTCTGGATCAGGGCGAGTTGCTCGGCGATGCGCTGCTCGCCTGCCGCAAGATGCCGATCTGCGGTGACGAGGTCTTCGCGTTCTCGTTGGAGGTCGTTCATGGCGACCCTCCTCGACCATGCAGGCGGGAGCGCATGTCTTTCAGCCACCGGCGCCTACGGGTTCGGATCGGCTGTGATGGCGGCACTATGCGCCCTGGTGGCTCAGAAGTCCAAGCGGGGCCGCGCAATTTAGCATAAGCGCCGGTCTGGAATGCACCTGCTGCTACCGAAATTTAACCTTGTCCGTTTCAGGATGCCGGCACCGGGCGCGTCGCGTATCAGCCCGATCAAGGCGGGGCCCCTACCCTCGCCAGCGCCCTGGCTGAGGTCCACGACTCCCTCGGCTGGGGCCTCAGGCGCTCTCAGCCGGAGGTCCGCAAGAACCCCTCGGTGAGGGCGTTTCTCCTGCATCGGCCCAACCACAGCATGTCAAACCTACCGCGAACAAAGGCTTGCGCACAGCGAAGGCTGGGTCACTTCGCGGATCTGTCTCGGGTTAACGTTTCTTAATCTGGCAAAGCGAAGCAAGGGAAGAACAAACGGTTAGTGGCAGCTCCGGGCCCCCACACGTCTCCGAGGGAACACAAAGGTTAGACGGCGAAGTAACAAGATGTTCATCTTAACCTTGACAAAGCCTCGCCTTTCAATCTTGTTCTGTTAGTCTTCTCCCAGGCTCTTATCTGAATTATAACGAGCTCTGGGGCACCTTCAGATCTATGCCAAGTCTGCCGTCCTTTTCTTTCAAGGGATCCCTGGTATCCGCGCCGGAGGAGGCATACTGGATATGGCGCAACATTGTCTCGCCCCTGTTTGACGTAGAGGTCGCAGATACCCGAGCCGTCGCATCGTTCCAGGTCAAAATCGACAGTTACCACTTTGGTCCGTTGCTTCTCGGAAGCGTGGCAGCGAGTGGACAAGAGTTCCGCCGCTCACCGGTGACGATTGCGCGCAGCGGTGTCGATCATTACCTCGTGCAGCTTTATCCTGTCGGCGGCTACGCGGGAGATGCAGAGGGCCGAACGGTCCATGTCCGTCCTGGCGACCTCAGCATCCTTGATCTGTCCCGGACGCTGCATACCCGGGCGGAGACCTTTCAGAACCTCAGTCTCGTGGTTCCGCGATCGGTATTGGAGCCTCTGGTGAGGAATCCTGATGGACTCCATGGCCTTGTGCTCTCAGGTCAGTCCTCTCTCGGCCACCTGCTCGCCACCTATCTGAGCACCGTCTATCAGACGGCAGGCTCTCTCAGTTCAGAAGATGGGGCTCGTATCTCTAACGCGACCGCTAGCCTTGTCGCTGCCTGTTTCGGCCCTGCGGCCGACGCTCATGAGACAACAACGATCGCCAAACGCGCTGCACTGATCCTGACGATCAAGCGCTATATCGACAACAATCTGGCAGATCCATTGCTGACGGTGGACGGCATCGGCCGCGAGTTCCGACTGTCAAGGGCCACGCTCGGCCGAATGTTCGAGCCATTGGGTGGATTAGCGGCGTTCATCCGGGCACGACGGATGCTCCGCTGCTTCAGCGAGATCACGTCATCAGCCCATGCTCATCGCTCCATTGCGGATATCGCCTACTCGTGGGGCTTCAACAATGAAACCGCCTTCAGCCGGACGTTCCGCGGAATGTTCGATATGTCGCCCCGGGAAGCCCGAGCCGAGGGCGCCCTGGCTCATCGGACAATCAAACATCTTCAGCCTGGCTCGAATGGATCTGGCCAGCCAATCTTGGCCGAGTGGATCCAATATCTTCAGGTCTGATGGGCTCTACCTCCTTTGATCCCGCGCGTGAGATAAACGGCGCAAAGCTTGAGGCAAACTGCAAAGTATTTCCCCGCCCGATCCGCTAAACAGGCTACAGGGTTAATCCGTTGCAGGGGGCAGCCGCGATGACCGCAAAGATCATTCGGCGCCGGAGGGAACCATCCGGCAGCATCATCGAAGCCGTGTACAGTCCATCTCGGTTCTTCCATCCGAAGGCAGCGAACGAGGACCGACGCCCTGCCTCCTCAGGCATGTCGCTGAGGGAAACTGAGATCATAACGCATCTAGCGACCGGCCAAAACGCGTCTGCCGTTGCGGATCTGTTGAAGATCGACGAGGCTGCCGTCAAGGAGCACATCAAGTCCATTCTGGGCAAGTTGAAGACGAGAACAGCCCGGTCGTCATCAGGTCGGCCCGTAAGCAAGTAAGTTGATCGAGACGCAACTGAGGTACACCGCAGGACGACACTTCAATGATTTCGCTTTGCGGCCACTTGACCAACGATCAAACATTATGAATGTGTGCAATGGGTCAAAAGAGTAACGAACAACAATTGAAATGAAGGTCCGCTCACCGCGTCATGAGCCGACGAAGGCCCTTGTCCGGGATAGCCATGGCGGCCTTCGCTATGCCGTAATCGGCCAATGCCGGCCAGGACTGGCGAGGCGGTAAAGCCCCTTGCCGGCGCGCTTAGCCTCGTAGCTTGCTGCGTCCGCAGCGCGCAGGAGAGCCTCCCCGTCCCCGCACTCGGGCGCCATCGCAATGCCGACGGAGACGTTGATGGCGATGGTCCGTCCTTCGATACCATAGGGACGACTGATCTCGGCAATGAGACACTCGGCCAACCTCACGGCAGCATCCGGCTCCGCGACGGGCCGTTGCAGAACCGCGAACTCGTCACCGCCGAGCCTGGCCACCACATTGCCCTCGCGAAGCGCGTGCCGCATCCGATCGGCGAACTGTCGAAGGAGATCGTCACCCGTGGCATGGCCATGGGCATCGTTCACGTGCTTGAACCCGTCGAGATCCAGGGCGAGAACCGCGTATTTCTGCCCGTCGCGCTCGAACTTCTCGGAAGCCTCCATCAGGCACTTGCGGAAAACGGCCCGGTTCGGCAGTCCCGTGAGGTCATCATGCGCGGCGCGGTGGGCGAGACTGCGCTGGGCGCGATGCAGGGCCACGAGGTTCCGGGCGCCGTGCCGGCAGGCCTCGATGTGGCTGTACCCGTACAGCAGGAGCAAACCCCCGACGATTCTATAGCTTGCGTCGGCGTGCAGCAGGCAGCCGCCGGCGAAGGCGGCCAGGACGACGCTGCCGGTGCTGATCGGGATCCAGGCCCGCCAGGCAACCCGCGTCGACGACTGCCCGGCGCAGGTCGCCATCGTGAGGCCGAGGCAAAGCAACTGGACACCGGCATCGGTTCCCGACAGGGCCCGGAGGGACATGCCCGCAATGACGGCGGCCATCAGGAGCGAGCCTGCTCCGTAGGCGAACTCCCATCCCCTCGCGGCTGCGGGCGAGAGATCCTTGTCGGCTCCGGTCCGATAGAAGGCCGCGAGCAGTCCCAGCCGGACCGCCGCCATGCCGATCGCCAGCCAAGCCAGCAGCCAGTCCCACTCGGATCCGGTGCGCCAGGCCATGAGCCAGGCGCCGACGACGACGCCCGTGGTCACCGAGGCGACCTGTGGCAGGGCCGTATAGAGCAGCCGGACGAGGTCGGCGGGGATGGGATTGGAGCGGAAGGGGCTGGGGATGGAGCTTCGGCCAGGCATGCATCGCGTCTACACGGGATGAGGAAATTCTGCCTTAGAACGAAAGTGCAATGAAGGGAAAGGGAGAATCCAAGGTCTCCCCGGGATCAAACGGAACGGGCCCGGTCGCAAGGCGACGGGCCCGTGGTGACCCGCAGGTCACACGTCACTGACGGTGTTCCGGAATGATCCGGTCAGACGGTTCACGTTGTGAAGCCGGGATTTGTGCCTCTGAACGGGAAGACCTGAGAGGCGGTCGCAGCCCAGGCGGAATGTCGATTTCGGCCTCTCTTTCAGCCCGATCCGCGGCAGGTGCGCGGTTCAGGCGGGTATGTGACCAGGGCGGCTTGAGGAACCCACGGTAAAAGCGACCCTGTTCCACCTATCAGCATGGACCTGTCATCATGGCTCTGCCTCAACGCATGTGAAGAAGCCGGCAAGAAAATCGAAGCCGAGAACTCTCGCCCCGTCCTAGGGAACGGCGAACCATGGTCCATTTTGACCGTTGGTCGGCGAGAAACGCCAGCGGAGACATGAGACATGAATGAGTTCCGCCCCGACAAGGCGGCCGAGTATCGCCAGCAGGCGGAGACGATCCGCACCCTTGCCGAGCAGGTCTCGCTCCTCGAAGCCAAGTTTCACCTGTTCGAGGCGGCCCAGCACTTGGACGAGTTGGCGACACACGAGGATCGCCGATAAGCGGTGCAGCCCCCTGGGCGTGCAACATGCGCTGCGGATTTCTGATATGCCTCGTTGAAGCAAGCCATACAGCCATCGGGGGATGGCCGTTAACGCTGCTCGGCACCAAGCACAAAATTAGGCCCTGTGATGGTCGAGCCCAGGCGCTCGGGCTATCGATGCAGCCCATCGCTCCCGCACAGGCACGGCCTCAGGTTGCCCCTCGAGGCCTTCGCTGCATTCGGACCGTGAATTTCTGCGAAGACCGTGGATGAAACGCTCACGGCGGACGTCTTAGAGCAACACTTGCATCACGATCGCATAGCTCACGCCGGTCTGTGTCAGACCGAGCGCCAGGATGGCCACAGCTTGGTTCTCGAACCGGTCGAGCTCCGTCTGACTGTCTTTGATCCCGACATGACGTTGCGGGAAGAAACACGCATTCAGCCACCCGCAGGTGAGATCCATAGGCGGCAGACAAAGGCCGCAGTCACGCTGGAGACCCAACCGACGATGTCGATGGAGCCGCTCAGGGAGGGCTGGTCCTCAATCAGCATAGCGCCGCGGGACGGCGTGCCTGTGATCCTCTGGATGATCGAGGACGAGGCCCCACCTGCGATCCCACAGTCTGTCGGGTATTGGATGCTCAATCCCAAGACCGGCATCGGGTATTGGCGTCTCTTCGGAGATCCGCCGCGCTTCTGCTCTGATCGGCAGATCCGGGCGTGGAAACAGCTTCTTCGCGATTGAGATTAGAATCTACCAGTCCCTTGTCAGGTTCGTCGTGCATCGGGCCGGGGATCGTCCCGTGCCGGAGAAACGCCACGGCAGTGAAGAGCGCTCTCCAGCGCCGACGGGCAGCCAGAAGCTGTGATCCTTCTGCAACCATGGATCCGCGAATGCCCAAGGAATGGCTAAGTCTGGTTGACGAAAGTCCTGTCAAAGGTAGGTTGTCGGCCTCCTTTGCCGATAACCGCCATGAGAAACTTCCCCTCCATTGTCGCGCGGCATGCGCTCCCCGCCTTTGGCTTTCTTGTCCTGACGGCCGAAACGCAGGCTCAGAGCCTGAACGGCATCCGCATTGGGGAGGAAATCACCACAGCATCGCGGATCGCGGGCAAGCCAGCCTCCAGAGTTGCCGCAGGGCCCCACGAGGAGGTCAGGTGGAGACTGTCTGACGGGAACAAGCTCGCGCTCGCGACGGATCCAGCGAATGGCCGGATCGCCTATGCCGAAAAGACCTGGGGCGGTCGGCCTGATGGCAAGCCCGCTGACTTTCCTGGCTTCCGCTATGGCGAGACCACCCTCGCGGACATCCGGATGCATGCGCAGAACAATGGCTTCGCCTTCGTCGAACGGCTCATGGACGAGAAGCCGGATGGTCTGCGCCTGTTCAACGCCTACGAGGTAGAGGGCTCTCCCGGCCTCGTCGTGACCTTCGTCACCCGGATGTCCACGAGGGACACGCAACGGCTCAAGGGCAAGCAGGACAGCGTCGACATCAACCGGGCGGCCAAACTGGACGGCATCATCCTCGGGGATGCTGGCTACCTCGAATCCATCTGGGGGCAAGCCAAGCTCAAGGGCAAGAACTACAAGCCCATTCGTTGGGCCTCCGTCCGCTAGGTAGCACTCGAGGCCCGGCCAAGGCGATGACAGCCTTCAGATCGCTCAGGCCCGCCAAGCCGTGTTCCCATCAGGTGTGCTTTTCCAAACGCGCGGGCACGATCTTCTGCGCTCCCAGGATCATCGGATGGTCATGGGTGAAACTCGTTGCGGCGCCATCGACTGCGGCGGACGTCAACAGCGACGGCAGTTCCGTCAGCCACGTGGACGGGCCGTCCCGCGGCGCGATGGCGACGAGCCGTTCTCCCATGGCTGGGGAAGAGACCGCCTTTGCGTCAGCGGATGATGGTGTGCAGGCACCTGGTCCGGAACACGCCGGTCGTGGCGCCGGCGCGGGCGCAATCACACGCTCGAGGCCGGCATAGGCCAGAGCCTCTGGACGGCTGACCTCACCCAAGGAGACGCCGCGGCGCCACAGGGCCGTGAAGGACGGATGCTGCCCGCCATCGGCATAGGTGGTCCGGATGGCCGCCCTGCCCTCCTCCAGCAACACCGTCACATGGTCGTCTTCCATGGCCCGGTAGGCCAATACCTCTGCTTCCGTGTCCAGGCTTTTGGTCGGCCGGAAGGTGTATCGCCCCGCCGTGACACCCACGGCGAGTTCTTCCCGAGTGGCCTCGAAGCGGTCGGAGCCCTCCTTGAGCTGGCGCCAGAACGTGATGTTCGGATCCAGGCGATGCTGAACGAGGTTCTCCGCCGTCATGCGAAACGGATAGGCTTGCAACTGGACAGCCTTCTGGCCACCTCTGAACGCCTCCCGCATAAGGGCGTATATCTCCGCCATTCCCGCGTCCGTCATGGCATAGCAGCCGGCGGACGAGCAGGTTCCGTGAACCATCAGGGCGGATCCAGTGGCCCCATGCGCCCGATCGTAGGCATTGGGAAATCCGGTGTCGAAGGACAGGTAGTGCTTGGACTTCGGGTTCATCTGGGCTGCGGTGACGGCATAGAAGCCTTCCGGAGTCTGCCGGTCGCCCTCTTTCTGCTTGAGACCGAGTTGGCCTGACCAGCGGCAGATGGGAAATGTCTTGAGGCGAATATAGCGCCCGCTTGTGCTGCGCTTCCAGACTTCGAGCTCCGCCTCCTTCTTGTAGATGCGGATCAGCATCGGTTCCGCGGGAGCGGTGTTGTTCCCTTTCATCAGGGCCATCGTTGCCGGCGGGATGGGAGTTTCGTGCTTCGGATATCCGGGCGCAGCCTCCGCGACCTGCCCGCTCAGGGCAGCAGCTATGAGAGCCAAAACAGGCAGATGTGACCATCTGAGCATGGAGATCACAGGCGGCTTTCGGTTATTGGGTGGAACGGGCACTTATGGCGTATGTAACGGGACGAGACTGCCATTTGCAGGGAATTGCGGCAACAAGTGGCTTGCCGGCAGCTCAGGATAGTCGGTTGATCGACTGAGCGGACGGGGCGACGGTTCAACCCAATCTTTGGCTAACACAGGCTACAAAGAACTCGACGCTTTGCTGGCCCGCCTGGGGCGTGATGTGATGCTCGGGCTGTCGTTCTTCACTTATCTCGGGGTCGGCTCGGACTGAACGGGCTCAGCCGCGAATTCCGCCCCTCGTCATCCTCGTGGCCCTAGTAACCTGAGGCTTGCCTCCAACTGACCCGCTTACCCAGAAAGCTACGCTTCGTTCCGAGATCTAAACCGTTGATATAATAAGGAGAGGTGACAGCAAAGGAAGCTAAACTGGAATTGACTACTGCCTTTCCTTAGGATGCGACCTGTTGAGTGGGACGACATCGTCAGCGGCTTCGTTTGGGATCTGATCACAGAGGCTTGTATCGACCTTTCGTCATCGACTGATCCGCTAAAGCCCTTGTTTTGAAAGCATTTTCTCCCGCCCAGGGGAAGCCTTCCCCTCCCCCGCTGATTAACAAAATATCTTGGAAATCGTCTTCAAACGATCCTTTTCTCGTGATCGCAAAATATGTACAAAGAGCCGAAATCTCATCAGAAATTGACACATGACTCCCTCCCCCACTCGGCAACGCTTGATCGGTTACGCCCGCGTCTCAACCGAGGAGCAGGCAACGGACGCTCAGCTCGACGAGCTCAAGGCTGCCGGCTGCGCGGTCATCCATCAGGAGCACGGGTCCGGCGCCTCCCGAACTCGGCCGGTTCTCTCGCGGCTCATCCGCGAGATTTCGAAAGATGAGGTCCTCGTGGTAGTTCGGCTCGATCGTTTGGCCCGGTCGGTCAGCCATCTGCTCGAAGTGATCGAGACGCTTGAGGAGAAAGGTGCCCACTTCAAATCCCTCAGGGATCCAATCGACACGTCGACCCCGCAAGGCATGTTCTCTCTGCAGGTCCTGGGCGCCGTCGCTCAGCTGGAGCGATCGCTCATCTCGGAGCGCACGAAGGCCGGCATGAAGGCGGCAGTGGCTAAGGGGAAGAGGCCGGGGAACCCAGGGTTGCGTGAGGGACGGCCGGAGGCAATCCGCAAGACCACCCTCGCCCGCGACCGCGTCTATCTGGGCGACCTTTTGACGGCAGCCGGTTCCTTGCTTCCCGTTGTCCGCCAGATGCGGCCAGACCACAGCTGGCGAGATGTCGTGCAGGTGCTGAATGCACGAGGCCAGCGGTGGACGGATCAAAGCCTCCGAAGGGCAGTCAAGCGATTGGTCACCGAGCGGATGGCTGAGCCGGAATTGTTACAGAAAGCCGGAAGGCGGCCGCCGGACGACCGAATCATGACTCTCATTGCTGGCATCGCGATCTCTAACCCGAACCTCACCCTGCGTGAGATCGGCGCTCAGCTCGAAGGAATGCGGGAGCGGACGCCACGCGGCGGGAGAGAATGGAAGGCCAGCTCGGTCAAATTCCAACTCGACCGGGCCCGCAAAATGGGCCTCGCGGTCCCTGAAATCCAGTGATCGCGATGCTGTCACCAGATTTTGTGTTCGAAGTGCGACACTTGGATAGCTTGTGCCACCCTTGGTAGATCATGATGACCTGCCAGCAGGTCGTGGACAGGTCGCCGGTAGGTTAACTTGAGCTCCGAGCCTCGAATTCCATAGCCGCGACGGCGCTTCCGCCGGAGCCATCTCATTAGAGCTTCGAGCGCCCTGCCCTGCCCCTCGTGGACTTCCACAGTTTGGCGGCGATGCTTCCCAACATCGCCCTACACGGTGACCCATGCCGCTTAAGGAGGCTACCTGCTCCCATTCACTCACCATGTCTCGCCCGGGTCCTCAAACTCCATCAGCTCGCCGCCAATCCGAACGAGGGCATCATCAAGAGGCGACCTGCCTCTACCGGCGCCTTTTGGCCGGAGCCCCCTCCCCTGCCCTCGGACGAGCCGGCGCTTCACGAGCCGCGTAGCCTCTACCGCGAGATAGGCCAGTTCCTGATCCGGCATGCCATCCAAGAGTTCGTCAATCTCGGGCCTGGTTGCCTTCGCGCCGAGCGTGCCCAACGACACTCGCTCCGGCGCAGGGGTCTCCTCACGCACTGGCCTCGCCGGGGAGGTCCGGTGGACCGGTTTGGCAGGTGGCGGAGGTGCTCCGAACAGGTCCCCTTGTCGCTCATCGCGAACCGGGTTTCGCGCCATTCCGCCTCCAGTCCGTTTCCCTCTCGTTAACCATAGTGGCCGCCTCGCCTTCGTCCTTCAACCAAAACGGTGACGGTCCTGATGGTTGCGCGAGAGAATGGCCCCTCCCCTTACAGAGGGCTGCTCTGTTCAACGGAAGGTGCCGGACGGTCAGCCTCATGATGATCCGACCAGTCATCCGCCAAGGCATCGGACGTCGTCCCGGTCCCATGAGCAGGCAGTCGCATAAGGAGGCTGCACAGGCGCGCCAGTGTCGAGCGCAGATCATGGCGGTGGACTACCATGTCGACCATGCCGTGTTCCTTCAGGAACTCGGCCCTCTGGAATCCGTCAGGCAAGTGCTCGCGGATCGTCTGCTCGATCACCCGAGGACCGGCGAAACCGATCAGGGCTCCTGGCTCGGCCATATGGACATCGCCCAGCATCGCATAAGACGCCGTCACACCGCCCGTGGTTGGGTTGGTGAGAACGACGATATAGGGTAGCTTTCCCTCGCGCAGCCGCTGGATCAGAACCGTGGTGCGCGCCATCTGCATGAGGGACAGCATGCCCTCCTGCATCCGGGCTCCACCCGAGGCGGTGAACACCACATAGGGAGTGCCTCGCTCTATCGCCGTTTCCGCACACCGGATGAACACCTCCCCGGCAGCCACCCCGAGCGAGCCGCCGATGAAGTCAGGGTCATGGGCTGCCACTGTCATCGGCAGGCCTTCGACGGTTCCTGTGCCGACTTTGATCGCGTCGGCTAACCCGGTTTTCGTCCGGGCCTCCTTCAGGCGGTCGGTGTAGCGCTTGGTGTCCCGGAACTTCAGCGGATCGGATTCTCCCTCCGGGACTGGCACATCCGTCCACTGGCCCCCATCGAAGGTCAGCGCTAGGCGCTGGATCGCCGACAGGCGCATATGGTGGCCAGAGCCTGGGATCACCCACTGGTTGGCCTCAACGTCCTTTTGGAACACCACCTGCCCGGAATCTGGGCACCTGATCCAAAGGCTGTCAGTGTCAGGCGCATCCCGCTTGAACAGGGTTTTGATCTTTGGCGCGACATCGGTAATCCAGCTCATGCGGCGTTCCTTCCGTATCTGCCGGCGCGGCACAGACCATGGGAATGCAGCAGGAGTGCGACGCCGAACTGGTCGACCCCTCTCTGAGTGCTCAGTCACAGTTCACTAGCCAGAGGGGTTCTGCCATAGCCCGGCTAGGGCAGATCCAAAGACGGCACTGCAAAATGAGGGACAAAGAGCGTTGGCGGGCCCGCGATACAGCTCAATCGGGCAAGAGAACTCGACGCCTAAGCGGCCGTTCTTCCGATTGCGGCGGCTGATCATAATGCTGCGGTGCTGACCGACGCCGATGTTGCCACCCTGAAGCATCTTGCCGGTACCAGGATGGGCGTCAACACGCTGCGCGCCCTCGCCTCTGATCTCGCCAATCTCGAGGCTTTGTGCCGCGCCGCAACCGGAGGCCCACTCCTATGGCCGGCTGATCCCGAGCTCGTCCCGAAGTTCGTTGCCACCATATGTGGGCCCTGGGTCAGAGCGCCATCGATGCGGCTCATGGCATGCTTGACGACTTTACCGAAGGCCACTGGGATTGGAAGATCCTCAAGGTCAAAGGGCCCCATGCTCCCAAGACGGTCTCCCGGCGGCTCTTCAACTGGTCGACCCAGCACCAGTGGAAAGGCGTTGAACCGCCGTTCGAGCAGCCTGGCATCAGGAAGGCTCTCTACTCGGCTATGAAGACCTCAGCTTGAGATCCTCAGAGCAAGAGCCGTAAGCCCGTCACCCGCGATATCCTCGACCAACCCTTGGCCACCTGTAGCGGTTCCAAAGCTGTTGACCTCCGCGATCAGGCCATCCTCCTGATTGAGGCCAGCGGGCGGCGGCGCAGTGAGGTAGCGACCGTGAGGCACTCCCAGGTCGGCGTGGCCGATCCCATAAAGCTGCGGCCGGCGGACCCCGCATCGCCAACGGCGCGCTGTGTTCGCATTGCTCTCGGCCGGCCGAAAACCACTACGGCAGGGCAGGGTGCCTTCGTGTTCGCTGCGGGCCGTGCGGCTATTGCCCTTCACGAATGGATGCAGGCCGCCAACATCACCTCCGGGCCGATCTTCAGGGAGGTTCGCAAGGACGGCTCCATCGGAGCCAACTCACGGACTCCGCAGTCGGTCAACCTCATTCTCAGGAAGCGCTGCCGGATGGCGGGGGTGGAGCTGGCGGATTTCAGCGCCCACGGACTGCGGTCCGGCTTCATGACTCGAGCCGGACGCGACGGGATCCCGCTGGTCGACGCGATGCGTCAATCAGCACATAGATCGGTCCAACAGGCCTCCGGATACGACAAGCAGGAGCACACTCAGAGCAGGGAAGTCCGAATAGACATCTAGGCACGATTCTGCTTGCTCTCGGCCACTGTGATGAGGGAACTAAGACCTTGCTGCTCCTGCGCTCTCCAGCCCCGAGTTGAACATGTTCAACTGGGTTCAAGATGAAGTCGCAGGACCAGCCTTAGTCCTAGTGTGACGAGGGCAGCCTGAGCACGTAGCTTCCCTGCAACCAAGCTGGTTCCGAGTTGAACATGTTCAACCTCCGCTGAGATGCCACTCGCTTTGGCAGATCAACTTCTGGGGTGGACATGCTCAACCACAGCCTGACGATCAAAGTTGATAGGTGAGGGGAGTTCATAAACCAAGAAAGACAGTTGGACTAAGGTCACGCAATTCCAACCCTGATCACCCTGCGCATCATGTAACTTTATTTCGCTATCGTGAGTTGAACATGTTCAACTTCCATCGCCTGAACGGTCCCTGCATAGGCCGCTTACAGCCCGGATGCATGCGACGAGAACTCGAACTTCGTTCGATTTCCCGAGCCAAATCGCTCGATCTATTAACTCGCGATTAACGAATTTACGGCTGTATGAGCATCAGCGCTAATTCTCGGGTTTGAGCCCGATCAGCGTTAACATCTTCGGAAAGGCTCAGCCGATGCAAGCCCAGCACGCACAGTCCCCAAGCGAGGCGAATGACTTGCGCCTACTGATCGAACGGGATGCACAGGAAATCTCCGCCAAATTGAAAGCTCACCAAGAGCGCATCTTTCCCCCGACAGCACAAAAACGTCTGCGTCGTTTTACGTCAGCTGAAGCCGCCAAGTTTATCGGTATCCACGAAGGATACATTCGCCAACTCGCTACTACAGGCAAAGCCCCACTTCCGGAGCCAGCGCCAAATGGGAGACGGACCTTCTCCGTAGAGGAGATGAATGCACTGCGCGGCTTCCTTGACGAGGGCACGAAGGGCTCTCGGACCTACATCCCGCGACGAAAGGACGGTGAGAAGCTCCAGATCATTTCCGTAATGAATTTCAAAGGTGGAAGCGCGAAGACCACTACAGCTACCCACTTAGCCCAGTACCTCGCCCTTAGAGGGTACAGGGTCCTTGCAGTGGATCTCGATGGTCAGGCGAGCATGTCGGCAATGCTGGGGCACCAGCCTGAATTCGATGTTGGTGAAAACGAGACGATCTACGGTGCAATCCGCTACGATGACCAACGAGTGGACATTACCGAAGTCATCCGCGCCTCGTACTTGCCTGGACTTCACATCATTCCGGGCCAACTTGAGGTGACCGAATTTGAGCATGACACGCCAAAAGTCCTTGCTGATAAAACTCAGGCAGGATCGCTCTTCTTCTCTCGCATTGGCCAAGCATTGGCGCCTATCGCTGATGAGTACGACGTCGTGATCTTTGACTGCCCGCCTCAGCTGGGATTTCTCACACTTTCAGCTCTCTGCGCAGCGACTTCCGTTCTCATCACTGTCCATCCTCAAATGATGGACGTCATGTCCATGTCGCAGTTCCTTCGAATGACTGCCGATCTCCTTGGTGTCGTATCAGACGCCGGCGGCTCAACAAACTATGACTGGATGGGCTACTTGGTCACGCGCTTTGAACCCGGTGATGGCCCCCAAAATCAGATGGTTGGGTTCATGCGATCGATGTTCGGAACGCGGGTGCTCAACAATCCAATGCTCAAGAGCACTGCCATCTCCGACGCGGGTCTTACTAAGCAGACCCTTTATGAAATTGAACGCTCGCAATTTACCAAAGGTACATACGACAGGGCTCTCGAGTCCCTGACGGCAGTGAACAGCGAGATCGAAGATCTGATCCGCAAGGCATGGGGGAGGGTGTGATGTCGCGTAAGAACCTGTTCGGAGATCTTGCAGTACCGATCCCGCAGGCTGGGGGCGAACCTCCGGCCGCGATGGCGCCTGAGAGACCCTTCGCTGGGAAAGAACGTAAGCCGCCGCGGATGGCTAGCGCACTCGGTGCAATCACCGAGTCGCTAGGAGCCATCACTGAAAAGGCCCAAAAAGCTGAGGAGATGGAAAGGCGCCTCGCAGAGGGATTGACAATCGTCGAGCTCGAACCTGCCGACGTTGATGTATCCTTCGTCCGCGACAGGATGATTTATACCGAAGAGGATCATGCAAAGCTCGTTGAGGCTATAAAAAGCAACGGGCAACAGGTTCCTATCCTTGTGCGCCCACATCCGAAAGAGCAGGGACGTTATCAGGTCGCATACGGTCACCGACGCCTCCGGGCTGTCACTGAACTTGGCATCAAAGTTCGCGCCGTAATCAGACCTTTGACCGACGAGCAGTTAGTGGTTGCTCAGGGGCAGGAGAACAATGAACGCACAAACCTGACGTTCATTGAGAAGGCTCGCTTTGCCCTTCGACTTGAAGACGCAGGCTTCTCCCGAGAAGTTATTCAACAGGCGCTGTGCGTCGACAAGACCTATCTTTCCAGGCTGATCAACTCTATCAAGAATGTCCCAACGGATATCATTGACGCAATTGGATATGCACCTTCGATAGGCCAACGGCGTTGGCAAGAGTTCAGTGAAAAACTGACTGCCCAAAAGGTGGCCGGACTTCGGCAGGTTCTCCAATCTCCAGAAGCCCAAAATGCGATCAGCGACAAGAGATTTGAAATTGCCCTGAAGGTTCTTCTGACTGAACGCCCAGTTTCGCCTCAGACAGAACAATGGGTTTCAGCAGATGGAATCCGTCTGGCCAAATACAGCCAGGCGGACAAGAAGTTTTCGCTCGTCATCGATGAGAAGGCAGTTCCTCAATTCGGACAGTTTCTGATTGGGAGGATGCAAAGCCTCTACGAGGAGTTCGTCGGAAGCCAGTCTAAATGAACTTCCATCTCTAACTCTTCCGAGGATGTCCTCGTAGCTGTCCCGGCAATCCACTCCCAACCGGGACAACTAACAGGCGGTTGTGCGCCATGTAGACAATAAAGTCAGCGGAAGAGGGGAGGGGAGAGCGTAGGTTAGAGCGTTGCCTATCTCTGATGTTGGTCTTGTACAGAGACGGACGTCGTACTCAATTGATCGTTTGAGGGCGTCTTTCACGCGGACGCGTTAACCAGAAGAGCAGCGAGAGCTTTCACGGCGCCTCCTGAAATGGCTTAGAATAAGCGCTCCCGAGCCCGTCCGCGCCCTCGCGGGTCAAAAA
>NZ_JAMXFI010000091.1:0-32162 GCF_025460875.1 Microvirga yunnanensis | reverse complement strand
TTCGTCAGGCGTGTGCCGGCGGATCAGCGCGCGGACCTGCGCTTCCTGCTCGGCCTCGAGAAACCGTCCCGTGCCAGGGGCCGGGCCGCGCGGCCCGCTGGCCAACCCCGCCCGGCCCTGCTCGGCGCAGCGGCGGCAGATGTCGAAGACGCCGGTGCGGGTCAGACCTACCTGCGCGGCAATGGCCTCATAGGTCAGCCCGCTCTCGCGCAGGCCGATCACCTGCCGCCGGCGCTCCTCTTGCGCAGCTGCTGGCAGCTTGCGCATATCCACATGCTTCATCCCGCCGACTTGGGGCAACTGACCGCGGATTTCAAGAGCACCCGAGCCGGATCAATATTATCCATAGGCTTTTGACACATGTGATGTATTCAAGGGCGTAGCGGCGGGCGCCGTCCCGGCAGTCGGCGGCGTCGGCGTTACCGCCCTTCAGTTTTTTGTAGTTGTAGAAGGGCGGTTCCCTTGCATTAGCCTTGGCAGTTTAATGGGGGCGGCTGACTAAGCAGCCGCTCCATTGTCTCTGTTCAAGAGGCGCCACTATCCGGTTCAGATCAGCCTGCTGTGTGTGCGCAGGTACTGCAAGTACGGGATCAGCTACCGCGATCTCGCCGAGATGATGCAAGAGCGTGGTGTCTACGTCGACCCGCCCACGATGTTCCGCTGGGTGCAGTGCTATGCGCCTGTGATCGAGAAGTCGGTCCGCCAGCATCAGGGGCACCGGTCCGGCTCGTGGAGCGTGGATGAAACTTATGTGCGGGTTGGAGGCGCTGGACGTATCGGTTCCGAGCGGTCGACAAACACAGTCCAAAGATTGATTTCATCCTGTCAGAGGGCCGGAACACCCGAGCGGCTTGGCGCTTTCTGCGCAAAGCTTGAGGACGATTAGAGACTATTCACCGTCATCCAGAACAGACGATAAACCGGCGTCCTATACCACGGCCACCCGGCGCCTGCAGCGGGGAGGCCTGCTGTAGAGGGATGTTGAACGCCGCACCTCAGAATATTTAACAACATCATCGAGGCGGGTCCCGGAGCGCTCAGGCATCTTATCCGGCGCGACGCGCGGCTTCCAGAGAATGAGAGCAGATTCTGCGACCCTTTAGGGCTTTGAGGTCATGCGCATGATCCGCCGCAGCCATTACGTCCAGACAGCCCGGCGTGACAGGCGAGATCCGTCTTGTGAACCAGCTATTCGGCCTTGCAGTGTGAGTGCCTCAATCAACTGGGTGCGTCTTGCAATTTCCAGGTTAATGCAAAAAAGCCCGTGAGATGCATGGTGTGCAGCAATCCATCGCGTGGATGTGTTCCATCGAAAGATTCAATTTTACGAACCTTCTGCAACGTTGCATAGACAGCAGCACCTGACGCGCACCGATCGCGCCACCGCCCTCGTCGCGTGACGGGTGCCCAATACGGACCTGACAACGGGGACTTTGCAAGCGCTCTGACGTGCGGTGGAGACTATGCCGGAATATGAGTTGCAACTGTTCAAATCTTTATAACCAAGTGCCTTAGTCAATCACTCGACCGGGATGAGGGGCAATTTTCGCGACGCGGCTCGGTTGAGGGATCGCGCCGCGTCAGCGTTGAACGCATGATAGGAAGAAACATGAGCGCAGATCAACTTACGAAGGAAATCATCGCCAAGATTGAGAATCACGTCGAGTCGGCCCACTGGGCGATTTCGGCCGCGGCTATATCGGGAAGCGGCGAGATAACGGCCGCCACAGAACTGACCTCACTCGGCTTCGATTCGCTGGGTTTGACTGACCTCATCATTGACCTGGAGCGGTCCTATGGCATCCAAATCGAGTTGGCCGCCGCCGAAGCTTCGTCGAATCTCAGAACTATCGGCGACATCGTGGAGACTGTCCGCGGCTTGCTCGCTAAGGAGGCCTAAATGGACAGACGTGTCGTCATTACCGGAATAGGGGGGCTGTGCGGGCTGGGCACCGACGCCGCCTCGATTTGGAGAGAGATGCGCGAAGGCCGCTCGGCCATCGGCCTGATCACCAATTCTGAGCTTTATGGGCTTAAAGTCAGGATTGGCGCCGAGATTAAGGCGCTGCCGGAGCACGACATCGACCCCAAGCAACTCGTCTCCATGGACCGTTTCAGCCTGCTCGCCGTGCTTGCCGCACGCGAAGCCATGGGTCAGGCCGGACTTTCCCCCGATGCCGAAAATGCTCATCGCTTCGGTACCGTTGTGGGCGTTTGCGTTTGTGGCTGGGAGGCGATCGAGCAAAACTACAGGGCCCTCCTTTTGGGTGGCGAGAGCCGTGCCGCCACCTTCACTGCACCCAAGGTGATGCCGAGCGCCGCCGCAGGCCAGGTCAGCATGAGCCTTGGTCTGCGTGGGCCGGTCTTCGGCGTCACCTCCGCATGTTCCTCGGCCAACCACGCGTTTGCTTCGGCGGTCGATCAGATCAGGCTCGGCCGAGCCGACGTGATGGTTGCCGGCGGCAGCGACGCGCCGCTCATTTGGGGGGTGTTGATGGCGTGGGAGGCGCTTCGGGTGCTTGCGCCGGATACCTGCCGGCCCTTCTCCGCCGACCGGCGGGGTGTGGTGCTGGGCGAGGGGGCGGGCATGGCCGTGCTGGAAAGTTACGAGCATGCCGCAGCCCGCGGTGCCCCGATCCTTGCCGAGATCGCCGGCATAGGCCTTTCCGCCGACGCCTACAACATCGTCGCGCCGACTGTCCAGGGACCGGAAAGCGCGATGCGCGCCTGCCTTGCTGATGCCGGGCTGAATGCGGACGCTGTCGACTACCTCAACGCGCATGGCAGCGGCACCAAGGCCAACGATCAAACCGAAACAGAAGCGATCAAGCGCGTCTTCGGCGACCATGCCTATACGATGTCCGTCTCTTCCACCAAATCCATGCACGCGCATTGCCTCGGCGCGTCGGGCGCGCTCGAACTGATCGCCTGCGTGATGGCGATCCGTGAGGGCGTCGTGCCTCCGACTGCCAATTATCGTGAGCCGGACACTGATTGCGATCTCGATGTCACACCTAATGTGCCACGCGAGCGCAAGGTGCGCGTGGCTCTGAGCAACGCGTTTGCCTTCGGCGGGACGAACGCAGTTCTAGCCATCAAACAAGCGTAGTCGGGAGACAGTCGGTTCACCGTCTGGGAGTTAATTGACCGCATAGTGTCGCCGGCTCTGATGGGGTGGAGGGCCCCCGATTGCCTCACATGAGAGTGTTCCGGTCGATGATTCATGCCTAGTCCTTCCCGATGAACGCTTCTGCAGTTTCTGTAGAAGTACGCATCTGAGGAAGGACGCATTGCGCTAGTGAGTGAGACTGTAGATGGTCTGTCTATATAGACGTCAGTATAGACAGTGCTTTAGCCATGGACATGATGGATGCTCGCCCGGGGCGCGTCAGCAGGATGGAGATCGTCGAGAGCGGTCGCCGGCGGCGGTTCACTGATGAGGCGAAGCTGGCGATTGTGGCGGAAAGCTATAGCGGCCTGCGCCAGGTCACCGCAACGGTGCAGCGCCATGGGATCACGCGCTGGCAGTTGAACGGGTGGCGCAGGGCCGCGCGGGAAGGAAGGCTCGTCAGCCGTTCGACCGACGGCTTTGTTCCGGAACTGATCGTTCCCGCGTCTCGTGGTGCAGTCGCGCAGCCTGCATCGGCTGCACCTGTGCAGCCTCTCACACCCGACCACGGTCGCATGGAAGTCATGAGCGCGAACGGGAGGCGTGTGATTGTGGACCGGGGTGTCGACGCCATCTTTTGTCGCAGGACACGGACATTGCTGCTTTGCCCGAGGAGGTCTTGCTTGGGATCTGTGATCGGCTCAATGAAGCCGCACGCAACTGCTTGGGCTATCGCATGCCCAAAGAGCTTCTGATGAGCTCGCCGGATGCGCGACTGCGGGAGCTGTGCATCCCTGACCAGCCCCGCCCTGGCAACTCCTGACCGACCACGGACCGATCACCCACCACTCGTCGCACTTCGGCTTGATTCCACACATTGCCAAACGGGCGCTATCCAGACATGACGATGCCGCCGGTGCCCTGCTCGGCTTGACCAGAGTCGCCGCTCCAGCTACGAGGCCAAGGTGGAGTAGGTCGCGCCGGCTTATTCCCGAGCGTCTCCCCATATCGGCAACATCGCTTGCTTGTAGATGATGATATGGCCGTTTCATGCAGTCACTCATCTGGCTTCCTCCTGTTTTGCTCGCAACCCCAGTTCCGATCTTCGGATCTACACCGGATCATCGCCGCTGCCTGGGTGATACAACGCTATGTTTGCTGGTTGATCCGGATCGCTTCATAGGCATGTTTGTTCACACTGCCACTTCGGGCCGCGGGCGAGATCCATCCGTGAACCGCGAAAAGCGAAACGGCGTGGGGTCCACAATCGGCGGATCTCCGGTGACGAGATCGGCGGCAAGCTGACCGGCTCCAGGACCGATCCCAAACCCATGCCCGGAAAAGCCAGTGGCGATCACGAAGTCCGAAATCCCGTCGACTTGAGAAATCACCGGTACGGCATCAGGCGTCACATCGATCATGCCTGCCCATTGCTGGGCAACCCTCGCCTTTTCAAACACTGGGAACACGGCTTTCATCGCTGCGAGAGCTTGATCGTTGAGGGTAGCCTCTGGCTCGGGATCGAGCACGCGCGCCTGCTCGTAGCGTGAGATTTGGTCGATGGGCTTCTTCTCCGCCATTGACCACTCGTCATAGAAGCGACGGCCGAGCCTCAGCTGGAGCGATTTCCACTCCATCCGCAATGTTGGAAGGAAGTCCCTAAAGAAAGCGAACGTATCTGGGACGATATCGGCGATATTAGCATTTACGCTCGCAATTGTGTACCCGCCGTCCAGGCGCTTGCGGTAGGCAACTTTCGGAAGCCTAGCAGCGCTTATTGGGCCGCCCTCCAGGGCTTCGGTGCGCAGGACAGATGAGCAGACCTTCAATTGTGGCAGTCTAATTCCAAGATCATGGCAAAACAATCGGGACCAGGCCCCACCTGCAAGGACGACAGCATTGCATGTGATTGGCCCCTTCTCTGTAACGACACGGGTGACTCGGCCGGCCGTGGTCTCGACGCCCCGCACTGCGCATTGGGTCAGGATTGTCGCGCCATCACGCCGCGCGGCTTGGGCGATGGCTGGCGCCGCTTTCTGCGGCTCAGCGCGCCCGTCGGATGCTGTATAAAGCGCTCCTTTGAAGCGCCTGTTTGCGCCAGGCATCAGGCTGCTGAGTTCCTCGGAGCCAATGAGGCGGGTATCCAGCTGATAGGGACGTACCAGTTCCAACCAAGCTTCTCTTTTGGCAGCATCTTCGTCGGTGTCGCAGACATAGAGGATCCCCGTTGTGCGGAAGCCAGTTTCAGCTCCAACAAGTTCGTTCATTCCCGTCCACAGGCGCATGCTTTCGATGATGAGAGGGATCTCTCGGGAATCCCTGCCCTGCTTGCGGACCCAGCCCCAATTGCGGCTCGACTGCTCACCTGCGATGTGCCCCTTTTCGCACAACACGACCGAGATGTTTTTCCGGGCTAGGAACAAGGCCGTATTTGTTCCGACGATGCCCCCACCGATGACTACGACATCAGCCTGAGCCGGAATTGCGTTATCGTATGTACCTGAATCGACCTTTGGTCCCATGCCCGTCTATCTCACTGTTTCGTTAGTGGGTTCGATCAGCGTGCGTTTTCCGCTGCGAACATGAATTGAGAGGAAAGAGACCGCTCATCAGTAGCTCTCCCCACGTTGAGGGCAGCGCAAGATCTATGCCTGTTTGTGCGCTAAGGTAGAACGAACAGCGAACCTGACGATCGGCTCTGCCGTTGGGCTATGCGGCGCGAGCCAAGGGCTTGGGTAGTCGCAAGGGTCGAAAGCCGTCTACAAGCACAGGCTGCTCGCCCCATGCGTAGGTGCCGGTGAGATTGATGTGCTCTCAACTCAGAGGCGACACGTGTTTGAGAACATTAGACTGGATCGTCCGTGCTTGGCGGCGGGGAAGGTCCGCGGCCCGTTTCATCTTGTGGGTCGCGTCGCCCTTGTGGAGACCAGCCTGACAACGCCGCCGCAGCGCAGAGTCGGAATACCACTCGATCATGAACAGCGTGCGCTCGAGGCGTCCGAGCTCGCGGAGGGCGCGGGCGAGCTGGCTGGGATTGCGAGAGGCTGCCAGCCGCTTGAGGGTTGCCGATGATGCCCCGATCGTGTCTTAATCGAGGCCGCCAGATGAAGCAGGTTTGTCCGGAAGAGACACAGCACCTTGGTCGTATCTTGGTGGGCCTCAACATACCGTTTCCTGCGCCGCATGTGGGCACGCGCGTAGAAGAAGTGGCCGATCAGCTTGTTGAGCATCGTGATCGCCGCGTCCGTCAGCGTCTGCTCGAGCGTAACGGCTTGGGCCACAAGGGTGACTCGTCTCGTGCGAGCGCCGAAGCCGGCAATCAACCACGCGCGCGTCACATCGCCTTCCCGTACAATCTGACCGAAGCAGCTGATGAGCTGGCTTGGGCTGGTGCCATCGGAACGGTCGAGCAGCACCCGCCGGCGGCGGGGTGGGCTTACCAGGAGCGGCAACGGGCATGCCCGCACGATGCTGATCGAGGCGGGCTGGTCCTACCGCTTGCCGGCGCGCGAGGCGGTCTGCTATCGCGCCCGGGTGGGAGGGTTGCCGGACGAGATCCGAGCGGTAGCCTGGCGGGCGCAGGTTCGGTTGTGCCAACGCCTCCGGCGCCTGATGGCCGCCGGCAAGCCGTTGCTCAAGGTAGCCACCGCGATTGCGCGCGAACTGGCCAGCTTCGTGTGGGACATTGCCCAGAGCGTCTCCATTGCACCTGTCACGCGAAATCAGGGAGCGTAAGCCGCTGCTGACGTGCCGGAATGACGGCCATATGAGCAAATAATCTGGAACAGATCTTGCACTGGTCCTGAGAGGGTCCCCGCACAAAAGGTCCTGACTTCGGCTAAGCCATTCTGCTTCTTTTCTGAAGCTAGGCGTTACTCTTCTACATTCTTCGGGTTACCCCGATATCTGAAGGCAGAGGTTGGCAAGACATGACTGAGGAAGAAATCGAAGCGGTTGCGAATGACCTCGCCAAAGTCGGCGGAGCCTCCTGGTATCCCGGACGCAGCCGTGACCTCCTCTTGCGGGTCGTGAGCGACCGTTATCGAGACCGCGCCCGTGTCGCGATCGCGGCCCTCGATCGCTTCAGGGCAAGTAAGGAGCCGGACGCACATCAGAGCGTACCCTCTGACACTCACATCTTGGATCATCAGGGAGGGGCAGGCTCGGGCGATCAGATCGAGATTGGCTCCATCGTTGTATACCGCCCTCCAGGTGATCAGAGGGCACTCCGGTGCCGAGTTGAGAAGCTGGAGGATGGTCGGGCCTATCTGGTGCCGTGCCCCCATCCTGATGTTGGCTGGGTGGCTCTCGACAGCTTTCCTTTGAAGGTTGTACGCGACCAAGGGAAATGAACCACCAGATGCCGGGGGCGAACATGCGCTGTTTCTTTCACCTCGTGAACGGCGACGAGGCCATTCTGGATGACACAGGCGTTGAGGTCTCTGATCTGAAGACGGCAAAAACTGAAGCAGAGAAGGCCATCAGCGAATTGCGCCGGGAGTTCAATAGCGTGTTTGATGACTGGGTTGGTTGGCGGCTCAACATCGTATCCTCCAACGGAACGCTTCTTTGCTCGCTTCCTCTTGACAAGACTATCCACTGATAAAGATCACATTCGAGAGCCTCGCGCCTCCGATCTCTTCGGGGATTACTTGGTCTTGCCCGAAGATTGTGGAGCATGAGACTTGAGTCAGGCGAGGATGCCACAAACATGCTCTCTGACCTGAGCGGCCTGTGCGGTCTTGATCAAGCTCTTGCCATTCGCAGTGCCAGGTAGACGACTGTTCTTCTTGTCCTCCGTTGCAGCGGCTCCTGGCCTATAACGCCTGGAAAGGTGCGGGTAGGACCGTTAGCTTGGCTTGAATTGAGGAGTATGTCCCATCAGCACCTTCGTATGCTGGGTATCAGTGTCGGGCGCATCTGGCCTAATCAGAATGGAAACAGAATGTTCTTGAGTGGCAAGGCGTCTGCGGCATTCAAGGCCGAGGTCTCAGCTTCCTCCCGCGTGGAAAAGGTGATCTGTGTCCGATCTCTGCATGTGACCAACCACTCATTCTGCGCCTGGAAAACGACGAAACGCTCTACGTGCGCTAAGTGCATTTATCGCCTCCACTTCGGAGTGACTGCGACAGTAGCATGCCGGTCTATCGAGTCGGACGGCTGAATGGGATAAAAGGCGGTGTTGCATTTGAAACCATTTGCAGTTCATGTGAGACTGCCCAACCGCGTGCATGCGACCTGACGACGCGTGGCGAAACTCACATCGAGGGCCTGGCAGGCTCCCCTGGCCGGAGGCAACTCCCGAGAGGAGATGCGGGACATGGCACGCCGCAGGCAACTAAGGAGCCCTGCTCCTATGTGCACTTCATGTGAGACTGAGAAGGCTTCCAGTCTCACGTGAAGTGCACAAATCGGCATCCAAATCGCCCAGTCCTATCATGAGGTGCAAAATTGACAGCGGATGTGGGGAATGAGTTGTCGGTGTACTGGTGACCGCCGGTTCTGCTCCGGCCTCTTCAGCTGACCTTGTAAACGTCCGTCCAAAGCTCCGACGCGTCGGGCTCCGGGTTCTCTAGCGAAAACTCCGCCGCTGCATTGACGATTTTGCGCACGTCCTCTTCTTCGGCCTTGAGCACATCCTTCGTCAGGCCGTATCGGTCCACCAGGAACTTGCCGACATGATCGATCGGATCTCGTCGATGCCGCATCTGGTCGACTTCCTCGCGCGTGCGGTACTTGCCCGGGTCTGACATAGAATGACCGCGGTAGCGGTAGGTCATCATCTCAAGCAGGATCGGACCCTTGCCAGAGCGGGCATGCTCGGCCGCGTCGAGCCCCGCAGCCTTCACGGCCTGAATATCCATGCCGTCGACGCGCTTGCCCGGGATGCCGTAGCCCTCCCCTCGCAAGTAGTGGCCGGGTCCGGCGGCGTGGCGCGACACCGAAGTACCCATACCGTACTGGTTGTTCTCGATGACGAACACACAGGGCAGCTTCCACAGCGCGGCCATGTTGAAGGTCTCGTAGACCTGCCCCTGGTTGGCGGCGCCATCGCCCATGAACGTGAGCGAGATGTTGCCGTCGTCCTTGTACTTGTGGGCAAAGGCGACTCCGGCGCCGATCGGCACCTGGGCGCCGACAATGCCATGCCCGCCGAGGAAGTTGCGCTCACGGGCGAACATGTGCATCGATCCGCCTTTGCCATGAGAGTAGCCGTCACGGCGTCCGGTCAGCTCCGCCATGACACGGTTCGGGTCCATGCCGAGCGCCAGCATGAAACCGTGGTCCCGGTAGCTGGTGATGAAGGTATCATTCGGGCCGGCGGCGGCGACCATGCCGACCGCGATGGCCTCCTGTCCGATGTATAGATGGCAGAAGCCGGCGATCGCGCCGGTACCATAAAGCTGGCCGGTCTTCTCCTCGAAGCGGCGGATGAGCAGCATGTCGCGATAGTGGCGAAGCAGCTCATCCCGCAAGCCCGACTTCTTCGACGCTCGGTCCTCGATATCCATGGATGTCACCTGTTGTTCGTCGATGCGAATGGTTGGAGGGGAGGCTTCTGCCGACAGCCGTTCAGCAGCGTGTCCGCAACTTGGTCGACCCAGACCCGGTCAAGCCTCCAGCCCAGGAGCAGGTGGAGATAAAGGGCACCGAATGCGGCATCGAGAACGGGTTCAAGTTCAAGATCCGCGCGGAATTCGCCACTGTCGATGCCGGCCTGAAGAAGCTTGATGCTCGCGCGTCTCAAGGGATTTGAGTAGTGGTCGAGGAGGGCCTGGTGGGTGTTGGGATCGCCCTGCGCCTCGGCCAGGATGGATGCGATGATCCGTCCGGCCTCGCCGTTCATGACGGACGCCACCGAGTGCAGCAGCGCGCGAAGATCGTCGGCGGCCGATGCCGTTGCCGAAAAGCTGAACCGGGGTGCCACAACCTCCATGAAGCTCTCGACGGCCAACAGGCCCTTGCTGGACCACCATCGATAGATCGTGGTCCGGGCGACGCCGGCATTCAATGCGACAGCATCGATCGAGAAGGCGGTGAGGCCCTGTTCGACGAGGATGGCATAGGCAGCTCGAAGAACGGCTCGCCTCGCCTCTTCACTGCGCGGCCTTCCGGCTGGGCGGGATAGGGTCACGACAATACCTTCGCGGGTCCGGCAGCGTTAGCTGCCACATTAGGCTTCACTGTGTATCGTAATAGTCGGAGCACCTGCCAAGTGCAAGGGTTCCGATGCACTATGTAGCGCAACTCCGCGATGTTGTTCGGAAGCGCGGTCGGAAGTCACCGCGCGTCAAGCCGATGATCCGGGTGAACACCATCAGGAAGGCCCCGGGATCGAGCATAGGCCTGCGCCAGGGTATCCCCGCAGCTCTCGGGCTGGTCCCTTAAAGAGGCATGGCCCAGTCTGTCCTAAAGCCAACCTTTACGCTTGAAGTAGACGAACGGGATGATGGCTGAGACCACCATCATCGCCAAGGATGCCGGATAGCCGAACAGCCACCCTAATTCCGGCATGTGCTCAAAGTTCATACCGTAGTTCGATGCGATCAAGGTCGGGGGCATCAGGCAGGCCGCCGCCACGGAGAAGATCTTGATTATCTGGTTTTGCTCCAGGTTGATGAGGCCGAGCGAGGCATCGAGCAGGAAGTTGATGTTGCTGGCGATAAAGGTGGCATGATCCGTCAGCGAAGCGACATCGCGGCCTAGGCTCTTGACGTGCTCGCGCGCCTCCTTGCTGGTCCTGACCTGTTGGGTCAAGGCCAGGAAGCTGATCATACGGCCAAGGCTGACGAGACTTTCGCGCGCCTTTACCGTCACATTGTGGTCTACCGAGATCGCATCAAGCACCTCCTCCAGCCCCTTGGTGGAGGCGGCCTTGTGCTTAGCCCGGCGCTTGCGCTCAAGGATCTCCCGGGAGACCTGATCGACACTTCCGCCAACCCATTCCAGCACTTCAGCGATGCGGTCGACATTAGCTTCCAGGAGGGTAATGAGGGTCATGACCCCGCTGGTGCACAGGTCAGGTTGGGTCTTGATGTAGTTGGCGACCGTCCGGAAGGAGCGCGGCTCGGCATAGCGCATCGTCACCAGGCGCCCGTTCGTGAGCACGAAGGTGACGGGGGTGACTTCCGGCGTACCAACTTCCACGCCCCATAGCACGCCAGCCGTCATGTAGGTTGCGCCGTTCTCCACGTACAAGCGGGAGGAGGGCTCGATGTCCTTCATCTCGTCGGCCGTGGGCAGGTCAAGGTTAAGCAGGGCCTCGACCGCCTGTTCCTCCTCAGGAGAGGGGCGGTCGAGGTCGATCCAGACGGCGCTCTCCGGCAGGCTCGTGGTACCCGACACGAGCACGTCATAGTTGTTCTGGGAGCAGTCGTAGACCCGGATCATGACAGCCTTCCTCAGCCGTGCTTTCCGGGGGAGTTGCTCCTGTCCTGGACAGACCGGGCCTCTGCCATATCGGGGTAGAGCAGAAAGGCAACATGCACCCCAATCATTGGGGCGAAGACGAGAAACAGGAGCAGCCAGAGCACGTAAGCCAGGGAACGGTCCTGGTAGACAGGCACGGGCGCGGCAGGCGCGCGGAGGGACGCACGGAGGCGCCGAATATGGAGGGTCATGGGCTCACCTCGGTTCCAACCAGCCGTCAAGGGCCGGTCGCAGGTGAGCCGATCAAGAGATCAGGTGCCTGCACAGGCCCGTGACGGCGTGGTCAATCGACTGTGACTGTCGCTTGGCATGGGGTTCAAAGTTCCAGTGGATCCGCATTCTGCCAAAGCAGACTGCGGGTGGAAAGGCAGATGCGCTTGTTGCGGGTCCCGGTCAAGCCTAAAGTGCGATGACGGTCGCTTACTCGCCGCGCCACGACTATGGCGTCTTCCAAGGTCATAAGACGGGGTTGCTGGGGCGCATGACGCCGGCCAACGATGAGATGTTAACCTTGGCTGTTGTAATATACATGCATCGGCCGCGTTGCGTATCAGCTCGACCCATGCGGGGTGTTTCGCCCTCTGCACTGCCTCAACAAGAGTGACCTCTACTCTCTTATGTTGGGCTACGAGGGTCTATCCAATCTCTGCGCGTCGTCGCAGAGTTCTGCGTTGATCGCGCCAATCTCGTCGAGCGCGCCGCGTAGCTTGCGGGAAAGTGGCGATCAATTGCGCGGCTCGCGGATAGGCGTAATTTGGAACGTAGTCCCTTCGGGGGCGACCGCCGAGCTGAGTGATGGACAGATTTCGCTTCGGACCGTGACCCGGTCCGGGTTATGCAGTAGCAGTTTAGGTGCCCATATCGTTTGTAAGTCTCGATCAGCGAGCCTCGCAGCACCTGCTCGATGGGCGGCAAGCCGTGCGCGAGCTTGTGGCGGCGTTTGCGCAAGGCCGCTGATGAAAGGTGTTGGATGTCCATCGGACCGACTCACCAGTCTGTCCGAGCGAATCAAAAGATGGACCATCGGTCACCCCGGATTGGTTGTATGCGAACGCTTTGATCAGCAAGGGGAGGCTCGTGGCGGAGGCTTGCGCCTCCGGCCGCGTACATTCGGTCCAGTCTCGCGGTATGGCAAACGAGCCGCGGTGGGGGTCGCGCAGGCTCAATGTCTCGACACCCGAGACGCAGCGGGCCTTCAGAAAGACACACCGCTGTCCGCGCAGCGGATGGAACGGGTGGATGACCTCAGCCGATCCCAAAGGTTGGTTGGATCCAGGTGCAGTTCGCTGAGGGTGTGCCCACGGCCGGCGACAGGATCGCGCAGGAGGTGGTCAAACGATATCTCGAGCCGATCAAGGAGCCTGTCGTCCATGGTGACTCTTACGGGTATCGCCCAGCCGATCCGCGACCGATGCGCTCAGGTAGACCGGTCAGCTCTGCTGGCTGTTCGACCGGGTGCTCGCCGTCCAATGGTACTTCGCCAGCATCGATTGGGAGTTCCTGCTCAAGGCGGTTCGTCGTGCGGCATGGCCGGCCCGAGAGGATCGTCGCCGATGCCAGGGAGACCAATCATGAAGCCGTCCTGTCGTGTGATGCTGAGAGTCGGCGGCAGAACCGTTCAAGACGCCGGCTCAAGCCGATCAGGACCCAGTAGAGTCAATATCTCACGGCATCGAGCAGGATCGCTGCGCCGTCAAACCCGCGTGCGATCGATGGTCGGCTTCAAGTCCGCTGACAGTGCCCGCGCGATCTTGGATGGCAACGAGTTGATCCATATGCCGCGCAAATAGCAGGCGAAATATGCGTGCAATCGGCGCTATCGCTCGCCGAACAGTTTCACCTGCTCGCCGCATAAGTACGGCACGATACACTGCTACTCTCTCGTTCCTGTGCCGGATTTGCAAGAGAATCGACATGACAACACTTCTGCGTGTCACAGATCTCTCTCTTCCTGGTAATCACATAGTAAGCACCAGAAACATTTTGCCGCGGACGCGCTGTGGCCCAACAATTGCATGCGCCGATCCCGTACATCACTCAGCAACATCGCGGTACGCTGGAATGCTTCAGGAGGGCACACCAATGACTACACGGCACGAGAGGACTGACCCGGCGGTCGTGGCTGGGCAGGCCGTATATACACCCCGCATGCTCGACGTTTACGATCTGGTGGTGCTCGGCCTGTCCAGCCCCCTTATCTGGAAGTGCCCGCCCCAACGTCTGCTCGACCGCTACAATGATCACGTGAGTGACCGTCACCTCGAAATCGGGGTCGGCACGGGCTGGTTTCTCGACCACTGCCAGTTTCCTTCCGGCCAGCCCCAGATCACGCTGCTCGATCTCAACCTGACCTGCCTCGCGCGGACCGCATCCCGGATCCGGCGCTATGACCCCAAATGCGTCTGTGCGAATGTTCTGGAGCCTTTTCAGCTTGAGACGGGCCCTTTTACCTCCATCGGCATCAACTACGTGCTGCATTGCCTGCCGGGTAGCATGGAGCAGAAGGCGGTGGTGTTTGACCACATCAGGCCTTTTCTCGCACCAGGTGGAGTCGTGTTTGGTTCGACGCTCTTGGCTAGGGGGATCCAGCGCTCCCGAATGGCCAGAGTACTGATGGGTTTCTACAATTCAAAGGGGATCTTCTCGAACGAACAGGACTGTGCCGAGGATCTGCGACGGGAGCTGGCCGCCCGCTTTGAGCAGGTGAGGGTGGAGACCATTGGCTGTGCCGCACTGTTTGCCGCCCGATGATGGAGCGGACCGCAGCCATGCTAAAGCGAACTTCGAGCTGATTTGAACCGAGAGCAGCGGTCTGTGCGTTGTTGGCCATATGGCACGGGAGACAAGTTATGCCAGCCTTATTCCAGCGATTTGCGCGAGCACGTTCCGGCTGCCTATGAGCAAGGTGAGGGCAGCCAGGTTGCCATTGCCTGCCGCTTTCGGGTGTGCCCCGCCACCGTGTCGAACTGGATCCGCCCGCCAGGAGGGCCGGCGCTGCCCGAGGCCGGGCCGCGGAGGACCGCCCGGTCGGCTAGGATCCCATGATCTGGCGCTGCTGCGAGGGCTCGTGGCTGAGACCAACGATTCCTACCTGGATCAGTACGCGGAGCGTCTGTTTGCGCTCACCAGCAAGCGGATCAGCCGACCGGTGATGTGCCGGACGCTGCAGCGCCTCAAGCTGACGGTGAAAAAAGACGCTCCGGGCGGCCGAGCAGGAGCGGCCCGAGATTGCCGCCGAGCGTGAGGCTTACCGCCAGCAGATAAACCACCTATTCGTGGAACGCTTGGTGTTCCTCGACGAGAGCGGGGTGACGACTAAGATGGCCCGCACCCACGCCCGAGCGCCGAGTGGGCAGCGCGCCTATGGGTCGATCCCGCTCGGCTCCTGGCAACGGCTGACGGTTCTAGGGGCCCTCGCGTGTGACAGACTGGTGACCACGATTACCATCGAGGCGTCCACCTCCACGTCGGTGCTGCTGGGCTATCTCGAACAGGTGCTTGTGCGGGCCCTCAAAGGCACGAAGCCGGACGCCATTCTGGCGATGGACAACCTGCGCCCGCATCACGCCACAGAAGTTCGCGACCTGCTGAATCACCCCGGCATCGGACTGATGTACCTGCCGCGCTACTCGCCTGAGTTCAACCCGATCGAGCCTGCCTGGGCTAAGATGAATGAGCGGCTCAAGACCAAAGCCGAGCGCAGTCTTGAAACCCTGGAGGCAGAGCTCAAACAACTAGCCCTCTACACCATCACCGCACACCATGCCAAAGGCTGTATCAGGCACGCTGGCTGTGCTCTACACTGATCCAAAATCCGCTTTAGCCAAGCGGTATTGCACAACTTGTCCAAGCTATTGATAGAGCCGAGAATGTACGACTGACGGAGATGTCCTCCACGTTAGGCTGGTGGGCAGACCGTCACACCGCCGCGGTTAAGCGCCGATGTTGACCCGGTGTAGTCCTTCACCGCGCCTGCTCATGGTCCGGAAGTATAGGTCGCCAAAGCTCGGGGGCACTGGCTGCAATACGCCTCACCCAACGAGTGTAGGCGAGCATGGCCTTAGAAGCCGGGATTGACGCTGTCGAGCCCAACCGCATGCAGCGCCACGTTTGCACTGTGGGATATGGACGATACCACACCCTTCACTCCTCCGGCAGAGGCGTTGCCATCTCGGTGGCGCTAATCCGAGCCAGAAAGGTATTGCACTGGTAGGTCAATTGCAGTCGGATCTGGAATTCTGCTGGCGCCTATGATCGCGGCTGATGGAGCATTTGGTGGGTGTAGGCTCCGGAGCCGCCGAGCCGATGGATCTGCTCCTTCGCGGAGCGCCGCCCCTGCCAGCGTTTGTCATTTACACCAGCAATGCAAGCACAGCAGCCCTCGCGCAGCGGGTGCACTGGCTCAGCGTTGATTGGCTGCCAAGTATGCCCCTGGACTCAATGACATCAAAGAGCGATGGCGCGATGTGAAGCGCGATGACCTTGCCCACCTGACCTTCACCCGCCCCGAAGACCTCGACCAGACGATCCACGAAGCCATGATGCAGCTCAATCACGAACGAAGCCGCGATCCGTTGGCCAACAAGCGAATCCTGGCTTAGGTAAGCTTCGCGACATCGCCTCTGTTCAATCCGGCGAGCATATCCATTATAGGCCGGCCGCCGAGCTTCAGATCCGATGCGATCTCGGCTAGCGGCACCAGCACAAACTCACGCTCTCCTATGAATGGGTGGGGGAGGGTCAGACTGCGAGTGATCAGCTCAAGATCGTCATAGGTTAGAATATCGATGTCGATGACCCGGGGCCCCCACTTCACCTCGCGGATGCGCCCAAGCTGCCGCTCCACCCGAAGGCACAGGGCCAGAAGGTCATCGGGCGCGAGATCCGTCTCGGCCAGGGCACAGGCATTGACGAACCAGTCCTGAGCAATGGGACCCCAGGGCTCCGTGCGGTAGTCCGCAGAGCGCACCATAATCCGTGCACCACCCTCATCCAGAGCGGACAGTGCCTTGGCAATGTTGGCGCGCTTGTCGCCCAGATTGCTGCCGAGGCTGAGTGCGACCTTAGCCATTGCGGGAGCGCCGGATCTGAACCGCAACACCGTTGAGAATGAAAGGCACCGGAGCCTCAGGCTTCTCGATCTGCACTGTCACGGCCGTAATCAGCTGGAACTGGGCGAGCACGGCTGCGGCAATTGCCTCGGCCAGCCCCTCGATGATATGGAAGCGGCGCGTTGTGCCAATCTCATGAACGAGCTTAGCCAAGGTCGCATAGCAGACGGTCTGCCGGTAATCATCCGCCTGCCCGGCAGGTTTAACATCAAGCAAGCAGGTCAGGCTGACATAGAAGCGCTGCCCGAGGCGAGCCTCTTCAGCGTGAACGCCATGGTGAGCATAGAGCGCCAGACGGGAGAGCGTAATCGTATCGCTCATGGCAGGTTCCTCAAGAGGATGTCGGCCACACGGCAGGCCTCCACATGAGCCTTGACGTCGTGGACGCGAACGATATCGGCGCCGCGGCTCACGGCCGCCACATGCGCTCCGAGAGTGCCGAAGAGTCGATCGCGCGGTGGGACATGGGGATCATAGAAGCGACTCAGGACCGACTTGCGAGAAGCACCTACCATCACAGGGAAACCCAGCGCCTTCAGTTCCGGCAGGCGGCGGAGAGCTTCAAGATTTTGGTCGGCTGTCTTGCCGAAGCCGATACCCGGATCAAGGATCAGGCGTGCATCTGGGATACCAGCTTGGCGGGCCAGAGCCAAGGAGTGCTCGAAGAAGCGCAGCATATCCGCCATGATGTCGAGCGAGGCCTCGACCTCGGCCCGGTTGTGCATGACGATCGCGTAGGCATTGTAGTCCGCGATGACCGCTGCCATGTCAGGATCACGCTGAAGGCCCCAAATATCGTTCACGATTTTGGCCCCTGCCGCGAGGGCGGCTCGGGCCGTGGCTGCCCGATAGGTGTCGATCGAGATCGGCACCGTCAAGACGGAAGCAAGGTCGCGGATGATCGGCAGGACCCGCCGTTGCTCCTCCTGGGCTTCGATCGGTGTATGGCCGGGGCGTGTGGACTCTCCGCCAATGTCAATGATGTCGGCGCCTGCCTGCTCCATTTCGCGGGCATGCTTGACCGCAGTAGCATGGTCGCCGAACAGACCGCCATCCGAGAATGAGTCAGGCGTTACGTTCAGGACACCCATGATCAGGGTGCGTGTGCCGAGGTCGTTCAGGATCACCGTCATAGCTCACCTTAGTTCAGGAAAGGGTCTCTTTCTGTAGCGGTTTGCTCCAGAAGTCGAGATCTCTTCCATAGGAAGGCTCGGATCAAGAACCGGAACCAGCCGTCCATCAAAACATTCCAGGCCATCAGCGACTACGTACGGCGTGTTCTTCGGTCGTCTAACTTGAATCATTGTACCGGCCCGGACAGAGGTTCTCATGTGATGGAATGCATTATCATTGACATGCGCACATGAATTGTCGTTTATGTCGTAGAAGCGAGCGGGGTGAGTGCGTGGCGAGACACACGTTCACCTGTCCCGTCCGTTTCACGTTCGTCGGCACGTGAGCCGATCCGGTCGCAGCCTACCCGGTCAAAACAAGGAGCCCTGGTGAAGACCTTCGTCATCTGTTCCGGCGGACTGAATTCCGTTACGCGAGCACAAAGGCTTGCCGCTAACCGAACTCTCGCGCGCCCTATGCCCTTTGATCATGTTCAGCGCCACAAAAAGGAGCTGCGTTCGGCACGGGGCTGCGCTCTGCGTTTGAGCATGTTTCACAACATCATCGAGCTCTCTGCCACGGAACCTCTTCCGGCCGGATCGGCGGAAACCAGCAGCCGAGTGGTGGGCGCAAGCTCTCAAACGAGGCCTGAATGAGCTACGCCGTCAAAGAAATCTTCCTGACTCTTCAGGGTGAAGGCGTTCAATCCGGCCGGGCGGCCGTCTTCTGCCGCTTTGCCGGGTGCAATCTCTGGTCAGGACGGGAGAGCGATCGCGCAGCGGCTGCTTGCCGGTTCTGCGACACGGACTTCGTGGGCACCGACGGAACCTTCGGTGGGCGATATGCCACCGCCGCCGACCTGTGCCACTGCATTGAGGAGCATTGGGGCCCCGGGACCGATCACCGGCTTGTGGTGCTGACGGGCGGAGAGCCGCTGCTCCAGGTCGATTCCGCTCTCATCGATGAACTGCACCGCCGCTCCTTCACAATCGCAATCGAAACAAACGGCACCATTGCGCCGCCGCCGGGGCTCGACTGGATCTGCGTCAGCCCGAAAGGCAGCACCGATCTCAAGATCCAAGCCGGCCATGAGCTGAAGCTGGTCTTCCCGCAAGAGGATGCCCGGCCCGAGCGGTTTGCCTCCTTGTTCTTCGAGAGGTTCTCGCTCCAGCCGATGGATGGACCGGATCAGGTCGCGAACACGGCGCGAGCCGTCGAGTATTGCCTGGCTCACCCGCAATGGCGCCTGAGCCTCCAAACACACAAGTACTTAGGAATTCGCTGATGTGGGAACTCACGAAGTCGTTTCACTTCGAAGCCGCCCATACGCTCACGGGTACGACGCTCGGGCCAGCCAGTGAGGAGATCCATGGGCACTCCTTCCGGACCGAGGTTGCCGTGCGCGGAGTGCCCGATCCCGAAACGGGCATGCTGATCGACCTGGGCTTGCTCGAGGGTAAGCTCGCGGAGATGCGCCGCACCCTCGATCACAAGTTCCTCAACCGGATCGAGGGGCTGGAGCAACCGACACTGGAGAACATCACCCGGTTTATCTTCGATCGCGTCAAACACATCGGGCCAATTGCACGCGTGACGATCTACCGCGACAGCTGCGGCGAAACCTGTACCTACTACGCGCCGGCTGACCATGATCACCGCTAAATCCTCCGCCCTCGTGGTCTTCTCGGGTGGGCAGGATTCAACCACCTGTCTGGCCTGGGCGCTGTCGCGCTACGAGCGGGTGGAGACGATCGGGTTTTCGTACGGTCAGCGGCATGCAGTTGAGATGGACTGCCGGGAGCCTATCCGGCAGGCGCTTGCCCGCCTGTCACCGCTCTGGGCTAGCCGCCTTGGACCGGATCGGGTCATCCCGCTCGATGTGCTGGGTGAGGTCAGCATAAGCGCGCTGACCGCGGACCTGCCGGTGGTTGGCAGCCGTCCAGACGGGCTTCCCGCGACTTTCGTGCCCGGGCGCAACCTGGTGTTCCTCACCTTTGCGGCGATCGTCGCCTTCCAACGCGACCTCGAACGGGTGGTGACGGGCGTCTGCGAGACGGACTTCAGCGGGTATCCTGACTGCCGCGATGAAACCATCAAAGCGCTTCAGACTGCGCTGAACTTCGGCATGAATTCGCGGCTGGTGCTCGAGACCCCCTTGATGTGGATCGACAAAGCCGAAACCTGGGGTCTTGCACAAGCGCTGGGGGGCGATGCGCTCGTCGAGCTGATCGTGCGGGAAACCCAAACCTGCTACAACGGCGACCATCGTACCCGGCATGAGTGGGGCTTCGGCTGCGGCGAATGTGGTGCCTGCCGGTTGCGGTCAGCGGGATGGCGGCGTTGCAAACCTGTAGGTAACTCCGTTCAGTCTACATCTCCGGTCAGCTCCGGAGGAGCATGATACTCAGAGGCCGCCATTCCGATTGCTCAGGGATCCTTCTCTGCGTCCGGTGGTACCTGGCCTCTAGTCTGAGCCTAAGAAATCTTGAAGACACGGTGGCCGAGGGCGGCCTCTCTATCGACGATGCCACCATCTATCGCTAAAGCGTGCATTTCGCACCGCAGTTGCTGGAGCAGTTCAATCTTCGCAAGCGAGTTGTCAGCCGGAAGCGGCATATGGACGAGACTTACACCAAAGTTCGAGGTCAATGGAAATACCTCTACCGAGCCATCGAAAGCAACGGCGACACCGTGGAGTTCTGGTTCAGCGAGCGGCGTAATCTGACCGCCGCCAAGTGATTGCTACGCAAGGTTCTCAAGCAGCATGGCCGGCCCGGGAGGATTGTCATCGTCGGCAGCCAGACCCATCGCGAAGCAATCCCGTCGGGTGATGCCGAGGGCCGGCTGCAGGATTGATCTCGGTGCGAGGTGAAGCCGATCCGGATCCAGCAGGGTCAATACATCAACAACCGCACCGAGCTGGATCACCGCTCCGTCAAACACCGCATGCATCCGATGCTCGGCTTCAAGTCCGCGGACAGTGTCCCGCGTGATCTTGGGTGGGATCGAAATAGTCCACATGAATCGCAATTGAAAGGTGAAGTATGCTCCAAATCGGGATCCATTACTCTCCGAATAGCGTGATATTCTCGCCGCATGAGCATATGGTGGAGACCTGCTCCTTGCTTGCCCCTGCTCCGGATTTGCGGCGGAGCCTGAGATTGGTGCCTTGGACGCCATGATCAGTGCCATCGTCGATGAACTCGCGGCCAGCCTCATGGCCCGGAACTCGCTTGCTCAGGCAGGTGCTGCACAACTGCTTCTTACGGCTGGGGACAATCCGAAACACTTACACTTCGACGCCGGCTTTGCCGCGCTTTGCAATGTCAGCCCGGTCCCAGCCTCGTCCGGCAAGACGACCCGCCACCGCCTCAATCGAGAAGGCATCCGAGCTGCCAACAGCGCCCTGCACATCATTGCCATCGCGCAGACCGGACCGACCCGCGAACCAAGGCCTACATGGCCAAGCGTATGGCTGGGCGCCATTCTAAGCTTGAGGCGATCCGGTGTCTCAAACGCTACATCGCTCGCGAAGTGTTCACCTTAATTTGCCAGTGGCAAAACGAGATCGACCAGGCACGCATCGCCGCTTGACAAACAGACGGGTGACAAAGGCGTCCAGTACGTCTCGATCCACTACAACGAGCGGCTCGCCTAGGAGGGCATCGAGCCGTCGGCCGGCAGGGTTGGTGACTGCGACGCCAATGCCTTGGCGGAACCTGCCCTTGGACTCTTCAAAACCTAGGGAATCCATCGACGTGGTCCGTGGCGCGCCTTCGCAGCCGTGGAGTTCGCCACTCCCAAATGGGCCGGCTGGGTCAACAACCGGCGCCTGCCTGAGCCCGGTGGCAACATTCCGCCCGCCGAGGCCGAAGCCGCATACCATGCTCAGCTTCACGCCATGCCGACGGCCGCGTAGAAGCCAAGCCAATCAGCCACCGTGACACTCTGCGCCGTTCACTTGCGTCAGGCCCGGGTTTCAGGACCGTACGCAAAGATCCGAGAGTTCCTGGCTCAGATCGACCGTCAAGACATTGCTATGGGTACGTGAAGGCCACGGAGTTCGGGGCTCACCCAGCCACACAGGCCTGGAATTGGGCTTGCAGGCTGGGGACATCCAAGTACCGGCCAATCAGGACCAGGCGGGACTCGCGTCGCTCCCCCGGCTCCCAAGGTCGTTGAGGCGCTCCATCGAGGATCATGTGGACGCCCTGTAGGACAAACCGCTGATCATCATCCTTGAACGATAGAATGCCCTTCGAACGCAGAATATTGAGGCCTTCAGCCTGGATCAGGTCGGAGTACCAAGATAGAAAGCGACCCGCGTCGAGATCCCTATCCGTCCTCAGGGAGACGGACTGCATCTCCTCATCGTGATGATGGTGATGCCCTTCCTCCAGGAAGTCGGGCTCGATCTCGATGATCCGGTCGAGGTCGAAGGCCTTCCGGTCGAGCACTTCCGAGATCGGGATGGCGCAGTTCTGGGTGCGGTGGACCTTGGCGTAGGGATTGATGGCGCGGATGCGCGCCTCGACCTCGTTCAGCCCTGCCTCGTTCACGAGATCGATCTTGTTGAGGATGATCACGTCCGCGAAGGCGATCTGGTTCTTCGCCTCCGGCGCGTCCTTCAGCCGGTCGGAGAGCCACTTGGCGTCGGCGACCGTCACCACCGCGTCGAGGCGGGCGGCGTCGGACACGTCCTGATCCATAAAGAAGGTCTGGGCCACGGGGGCGGGATCGGCGAGGCCGGTGGTCTCGACGATGATGGCGTCGAACTTGCCCTTGCGCTTCATCAGCCCGTCGAGGATGCGGATCAGGTCGCCGCGCACGGTGCAGCAGATGCACCCGTTGTTCATCTCGAACACTTCCTCGTCGGCGCCGACGACGAGTTCGTTGTCGATGCCGATCTCGCCGAACTCGTTGACGATGACGGCATATTTCTTGCCGTGCTGCTCGGTCAGGATGCGGTTGAGAAGGGTGGTCTTGCCGGCGCCGAGATAGCCTGTGAGGACGGTGACGGGAATCTTGTCGGTCATGGAGCGGCTCCGAATCTCGAGTTCTTCCTGCAGGGGAGCGCAGGCGCGCCCCGAGGTGAGATGATGGTGCCCGCGTGGAGATGGTCGAAGGTTCGCCCCAACTCCTTGCCATGCGAGTACCTCTCGTCTTTGGAGGGAGAATGCCCGTGGATCAGCTCGATAGAGCTCCCTGGAAGGCGTTCACATTGTTGCGGATCATATCGATGTACGTGCTGGCCGGGCCACTTTGGTCGGAGAGGACATCGGAGAAGAGGGGGCCGCCAATCCTCGCACCCGATTCCCTGGAGATCTGCTCGATCAGCCGCGGATCAGAGATGTTCTCGACGAACGCCGCCGTAATGTGTTCGGTCTTTATCTGCTTGACGATCTTAGCCACATCCGCCGCCGAGGCCTCCCCTTCCGTCGAGACCCCCTGGGGAGCAACGAAGTCGATGCCGTAGGCGTGCTCGAAATACCCAAAGGCGTTGTGGGAGGTGAGAATCTTGCGTCGCTCGGGCGGGATCTTGGCAACGCGGGCCTTTACCTCGGCCTCGAGCATATCGAGTTTGGTGAGGTAGCTCTTGGCATTGTTCTCGTAGGCTCCCTTGCCAGCAGGATCGGCCCTGATCAGCCCGTCGCGGATGTTCGCGACATAGATCTTGGCATTTGCCACGTCCTGCCACGCGTGTGGGTCAAGGTTGCCATGGTCGTGGCCAGCATCACTGTGCTCGCTCTTGCTATGGTCATGCTCCTCCTCTCCGTTGATCGCCTTGACGTTAGTGCTGGCGATCACGAGCGATGCCGTGCTGCCGGAGGATTTGACGAGGCAGTTGATCCAGTCGTCGAACCCGAGTCCGTTGACGAAGATGATCTTAGCATTGGCGACCTTTGTCGCGTACGCTGTCGGCGGGGGGAAGACGTGGGCGTCCCCGTTGGGACCGACGAGTGTCATCACCTCGACGCGATCGCCGCCTACCTGGTGCACGAGATTCCCTAGGATCGAGAATGAGGCGATTGCCTTGAGCTTTGATGCTTGTGCTAGGGCCGGGATGCCGGAGAGGACAAAGGTGATCGATGCCAGAGCGGCAAGGGCAGAGCGACGACTGATCATAAGATGTCCTTTCAAAGGTTCCTGATCGAAAAGAAGGGCCTCAGGTGGCACAAAGGCCATTGGTGTCGACGGCGGTGTTCTGGAACTGAAAGGCATGGGATCGGCTCCAGTCCGCGAGGCGACGCCTAACCCGAGCCTCGGTAAGAAGCCGATGAACCCGCTCCTGTGTGCAGTTGAGGTTGGGCGGGGCAGCAGCCTCACAGTCCGTTTTTGCGAAATTCATGCGAAACCACCTTGACGTATATTATACAGTACCTATTACGTATAGTATACTATCCGTGATGCAGCCGCAACGCCCAAAGCTGGAGACTGCCATGATATCTGCTCCCTGCCGCGCGCTCGGCACCGTGCTTTCCGGGTTCATCGGCATCGGCGAGTCCACCCGGCTCGATCAAGTGCTTAACAGCCGCAAGCGCCGCAACGTGGCGGTAATCGTCCGTCACATGCGCGAGGTGAACATTGATGCCGATCTGATTCGCGAGAGCGGCGCCAATCTCGCCCGCATGGACGAGAAGCTGGTGGAGATAGCCAATGGCTGCGTCTGCTGCACGCTGCGCGGCGATCTCCTGGTCGAGGTGCGGTGCCTAAGAGACGAGGGCCGGTTCGACTACCTCTTGATCGAAGGAACCGGGATCGCCAGGCCCATGCCGGTGGCGAGTACATTCTCCTTCCGTGACGAGGACGTGAACAACCGCTCTGATGTGGCCCGTCTAGGTACCATAGCGCCCGTCGGGGACGCCGCCCATCTGCTAAAGGACTGCAGGTCCAACGACTTCCCGCGGGATCGCGGCGAAACGTCAGGCGAGGCCGACGAAGACACCCTCGTGCATCCGTTCTTGGAGCAGATGAAGTTTGCAGAGGTCGTCATCCTCAACAAGGTCACAGAGGTTACACCTGAAGCGCTCGATCTCGTGCGCAAGGTTGTTGTAGCCCTCAATCCAAGTGACCGCATCATTGAGACCGCCTCCGGGCAAGTGGGTCTCTCCGATATCTTCAATACCAAGTTGTTTGATGAGGGGAAGAGGCAGCAGCATCCGCCCTGGTCCAAGGAGCTATACGGCCATGCCGAGCATTTGCCGGAGACGGAAGATTACGGCATTCAAAATTTCGTCTACCGAACACGGTGTCTGGCTCATCCCGAGAGGTTCCGCGCGTTCATCAACGCCACATTGCCGGGGCTAATCCGGGCCAAGGGGCTTTTCTGGCTCGCTACGCGGCCAAGATGGGTCGTCGAGTTCTCGCCTGCAGGCGCTACCGTACGCATGATGGCTACGGGCCATTGGTGGAGCGCGATTCCCAAACAGCACTGGCCTGATCACCCCGAATGGAGACGCCCTCTGGGGCGGCCGGCGCCAGGAGCTGGTGTTGATCGGGACTGGCATGGATGAATCTGCCATTCGTGCGGTGCTTGATGACAGCCTGATCGGAGCGTCAACAGCGACGCAGTTCGATCCCGATGCTTATCGGCAACTGCGTGATCCCTTCCCATTATGGGGGAAAGCTGATGCAGCCTGAACGCGATATCCGTCCTGAATCCCATCACAGAATGTGCGTCGAGGAGAGGCTGACGCGGCAGACCCTCCAGTTCCGACCGATCGGCATCCTGCCGCGAGCGCTCGATCCGGTTGTAGCCGCTGGACTCGACGCGTTGCCGGTGCATCGTCTCCCGCGATTGCGGCTCGAGGGTGATCTCCAGACCTTACAGCGCGAGGTGCAGTTGCGCTTGGCAAAAGCCGGGATCGGCGCGGATTGGCTGGCGGAGTGGCTCGGCAATGACCTGAGCTTCCTCGGGCTGATGTTCTCTCAGCTCACAGGAGCTCAGCGTCTGTGCCTGCGCCTCAAGGTCACCGAGAATGATGTCTGCCGCAACTTCCATGTCGACAATGTGCGCTACCGGCTCGTCACCACTTATCGCGGTTCCGGCACCGAGTGGGTGCCACCCCATGCTCTCATAGCACTCCCGCCGAGCTCGCCAATCCCAAGCGGCCAAGTCAGACAGCTTGAGCGGGGATGGATTGCCATTATGCGCGGATGTTGCGGCGCAACGGCGGGCCATCCCGGTGTTCTGCACCGCTCGCCGGCGATCGACGGACAAGACATCGCCAGGCTCTCCCTTGCGATCAACGAAGCCCCTCGTCCGTCCTGATCCACAATCAAGGAGAGCTTCATGAACAGACGTCTCAGGCTTGCGCTGGCTCTCGGATACTCTCTCGTCGTCCTCAGTGGCGTTGCCTGGGTCCACGAGGCTTCACAGCGGGGGCGCTCCCCAGTGTCCTCGGTGTGCGACCTTTCAGGCACCGGAGCCAAGCCGATTAGAGCTTAGAGGAGTCAACAGTTCGTCCCAACGTGCACGTTCTTCCACATGCTTCGCTACCGTACAATCAGGCACAGATCTTGCAACCGTCCTATGTAGCCGTCCCTGCCCGTCATAGCCACCTTCAGCCCATCCCCCGGCATCGTGGAGCCTGAAAATGAATCAGCCCCTTCTCGCCAGTGTCGCCAGCGGAGCCTTTGTCGCCGTACTCGCCCTGGGCGCATCCTCTCCTGAAGCATGCGCTCAACTATCTGCGACGTCGGCGCCGTCGCCCGCGATGAGCCAGCAGGAAGTCAAGGAACTGCGCAAGATCGCGAACGATGCCTTCAAGCCGATTCCTTCCATGGTGCCCGAGGTCAAGGGGAATCCCGTCACCCGCGAAAAGGCCGAGCTCGGCCGCATGCTGTGGTTCGACCCGCGCCTATCCGCCTCCGGTATCCTGAGCTGCAACTCCTGCCACAATCTGGCGGCGGGCGGCAGCGACAACGTTGAGACCTCCATGGGCCATGGCTGGCAGAAGGGGCGGAGAAACTCGCCGACTGTGCTCAATTCAGTGTTCAACGCAGCGCAGTTCTGGGACGGACGTGTCCAGGACCTGCGCACACAGGCCAGGGGGCCGATCCAGGGCGCCAGCGAGATGGCAGCCTCCCCCAAGCACGTCGTCAACGTGCTCAAGAGCATCCCCGAATACCAGAACCGCTTCAGGGCCGCCTTCTCCGGAGAGAACGACCCGGTCACCTTTGACAATCTTGCCAAGGCGATTGAGGCCTTCGAGGCGACTCTGATCACGCCGGCCTCACGGTTCGACCAGTTTCTGGAGGGCAATGTGGCCGTTCTGAACGACCAAGAGAAGCACGGGCTCAAGCTTTTTATGGAGACCGGCTGCACGGCCTGTCACCGCGGCATCAATCTCGGTGGGCAGGACTATTTCCTGTTTGGCGCGGTAGAGCGCCCAGGCCGCGAGGTTCTTCCTCCCGAAGACAAGGGCCGTTTCGCTGTGACCAGGACCACCAGCGACGAATACGTCTTCCGTGCGGTACCGCTGCGCAATGTCGAGCTGACCGCCCCCTACTTCCACAGCGGCAAGGTCTGGAACTTGGAGCGGGCGGTAGCAATCATGGGTGTAGCACAGCTCGGCAAGGAGCTGACTGTTCAGGAGACGAGCGACATCGCTGCCTTCCTGCGCACCCTCACAGGCCAGCAACCTCGCATGGAGCTACCTGTCCTGCCGCCAAGCACGGAGCAGACGCCGCGGCCCGAGCCGCTAGTCAAGAACTCGCTGGAGCAAGGCGACGCGGTCGGGAGGCAGAACAGCCTGCGCTGACCGATCCCGGCCCAACCGACGGCCCCTACAACGCCTCTAGGTGCCGCGCGACCGACTGTTGAGAGAGTAGCTTGGGTGAGGCAGCCCTCAGCCGATGCAAGACCCTGATCGGTCGAGGCTGCAGGCACGGGCGTTTATGAAGCGCGTTGCCGTGGCAGCGGCAGGCAGAAGCGACCAGTGCCGGAAAGGGCAGGGAGAGTCCAATCTGTTCCTCAGCGGTTGTCCATTCAGGAAATGGTTGGAACATGACGCTCTGATGTCCGCTGTCAACGATTTTGACGCAACGATCCCGCCGCTGCGGAGAGCGGGCCCGTATCGATGAACACGCAGAGGTGGGAACGAGACCTGAAGGACGTCGGTGATCAAGCTCGGATGCGCGGATTGGCTACCGCATTCCCGAGTGTGCGTCCGGGGCTGGCCCGATCTTACAGCGGGCGTCGATCCATGGTCGGCCACAAAGCGTTTGACGGGCTTTTCCCCTGCCGTGATCCCGCCCCCGCCTCTGCATGAGAAGGAGATGTTGCCGCTGGGGCAGATCAGGCGGGTTGAACCTCCCGGGCGACCGCCCCCATGAAGCCGGCGAGCTCGCGAGCGACGGCCGTGCACACCACCGTTGACTTCTTGCCCCGTCGAGTGAGGGCTCGATAGCGGCCACTCAAACGCGTCTGGGCTTTCCAGGCGATCTCGCGCACATTCGGTGTCGTCGCTTCCAGCCGGTAGAGTTTGACTGTGCCGATGCGCGGCGGGTGCCGATAGGTCCAGGCGCTTTCCACCAGCATCTGTCGAACGCGACTGTTTCCGGCCTTGGTGATGCCGCTCCGCCGCACCGTTTCGCCGGTCGAACGCTCACTCGGAACCAGGCCCAGATAGGCCATGAGCTGACGAGGGTTCTCGAAGCGGCTGACATCCCCAACCTCGGTGACGAAGGTCACGGCGACAACCAGATCGATGCCCCGCAACGCTTGCAGGGCCCGCACGAGCGGTGCCAGAGACCAATGAGGCAGGAATTCTGCAATCGTCTGCTCGAGCCGCTCCACCCGTTCCTTCGCCAGCCGCACGGCTTCGACCCTCTCCTGCAGGACGATCTGGTGAGCGGGATGATCGAAGGTCTGCTCCTGCAGCCAGCGCAGGTAGCGCATGGTCCAGCCTGTCTTGCGTGGGTAGACATGCCCATGTTTGAGCATGAAGGCACTGACCTGCTGGCGATGCACCCGCAAGCTCTCGACCGCCGCAGCGCGGGCGCGGACCAGGTCGCGCATGGCTTCGTGACCTTCATCGGGGACCCACACCGCCGTGAGCTCGCCGGCCCGCAGAAGTCTGGCCTAGGCGATTGCATCGCGCCGGTTGGTCTTGACCCGATCGCCGGGCTTGCGCGGAATGAGTGAGGGGGCATCAACTGCGCAGGGATAGCCGAGGCTGGTGATGAGCCGGTGCAGGCCATAGCCGGTCGGGCCAGCCTCGTAGCAGAAGTGGACGAAGTCATACTTGGACGCCAAGCGCTTCACGAAGCGCCGCATGCTCTCTGCGGAAGCATCGATCTCTCCCAGGTAGCGAACTTCACCGCCCAGTTCGCCATCAGCGACCGCAACGGCATAGCGCGCTTTGGCGACATCGATTCCGACAAAAACCTCCGTAGACTGTACCATGGCTCGTCCTCCTGCGGTGAGGATCGGCTCGGACCACCCGAGCAACCCTCGGAGGCGCAGAGTAGGGCGAGCCACTTCCTCAACACAGGCGGACATACGGTCTTAAAGGCGGGCATGAGCTCTTTTTTGTAGGGCACCTCTGCTGCCTTGGTATCTGTCTTCACTGTTGAGCCGGTAGACATGTCACGATAGACTACCCTGAAAGTATTCAACAATCACTGCCCGCATATCCTTACGATTGAGACAGGGTCGTCGCGGCCTAGCAGCCACTGCTTAACGTGAGGTCTTGTCCCCGAGACTCTAGCAGGCCATAGTTGCTGACAAAGCATAAGGGGAAGTGGCATGATGGCAGATCGTGATTTTGAACTGATGACGGCAGCGTTGGCTGAACTTGCCAAGCTCAAGCGCGCCGCGGAGCATTCGAGACATTTCTTAGGACTGCTCTATGACTCCGCTTTACAGGAGTGGGCAGAGCGGCTCGGGATGGACCCACTCCAGCTCAATCAGATTGTTGCCCACGATAGCCCAGGTCGACGTAAATGCGCGCGGGCTCAACCCCACTCAAGGCCGTCACCTGCCCCACGGTGGCGCTGAGCGTGTGGCCATCATATGGATTGCCCTCCAGTGCCTTGGACGCGAGCACGAAGCCTTCGCGGTTGGTCACCGCCAGTGCGACCTTGGAGCCGAATTCGTACGGCCGATGCGCCTTGCCCTTGGCGATGCACACCACCTCTGGGGCGTGGAGGCTGTAGAGCTTGTTCTTGCTCGTGCGCTCCTGCGTCAGAAGACGCTCGACGAGGCCGAGCAGAGAAGCAAACCGGCGTGAGAGAACCTCATCGCCTGTGACTTTGCGGGCGACATCGCGGTACACGCGTCCGAGATAGGTCTTCAGCCGCTTCAACTCGCGCCGCATGCGCCGCATCTGACGGGCATGGGCGTAGCGGCCGACCTGCACGGCCGCGCGTTTGGCCAGGCGGGTGTGGGCTTGGCGCAGCTCGAGGCCATGCCGCTTGGCCTGCCGCACCAGAGCCTGCAGCGCCTTGAGATAGAGCTTGGCGTCGGTGGGATAAGTGATAGCTTTGGGCTGCACGGTGGTGTCGACGCTGATCCGCTCCAGACTGGAGGGCCGCACGGCGCCGCTGTCCAGCCCGGCCTGGATGGTGGCCGCCAGCAGGCTCTCGAGTCCGTCGGGTCCGAGCCGTTTGCGCCAGCGCGTCAGCGAGCTGGGATCGCACGGCAGCTCATGCTGGAAGTACTCACAGCCACAGAACCACTGCAAATACGGGTTCTCGATCCAGCGTTGCACCACCGCCTCATCGGACAGGTTGAAGGTGTGCTGGAGATACGACAGCCCAACCATCAGGCGCGTCGGCTTGGCGGGCCGCCCCAGGGGCCGATAGAAGCGGCCGAACTCCTGATCGAAGCGGTCTTAGTCGATGAGAGCCGCCAATCGAAACAGCTCGTGACGGGGATCGAGGATTTGGTCGAGGCGGCTGCGGTAGAGATCACCGGAACTCGGCAGCGTCGGCTTGGGTCCCATGGCAAAGCACCAGGTTTGAGCGGGTCCGTCCCCAGATGCTGGCATTTTACAATGCTTCGTGGCGACGAAGAATCCTTCTGCCCCAACAAGTTGTGGGTTATTTAGGGCCGACTAAGTGACTTGCCTCAGCTTAAAAGCACCTTCAGAGCCCATATCTCCGTTACGTTGACGATGCTCTTGCCCCTCGGTCTTTAGCACGTCATGCTTGGGCGAGCACAGGGCAGTCGAGGATAGCACCGTATTTGCGAGAGCCATTGGCGCACCGGGGGTAGTCTCTCAAGGATTCCGTTTAGCCCGTGATTGCGCTGACACGTCCCTGCCGGGGCGCGGGGCGAGCCGTTCCGCTTGTTGGTATGCGCCGCTGATCTAGCGGAGTGCATTGTCCACATAGCAAGGCTCTTTCCGCGAAGCTCCATCATGCGGAGACGGCTGTTGAGCACATCGACGGCCCTGCACTGATGGAGCTTCTGGCGAGCGATGTGGCGCATGAGAAGACTCAACAATTCCAACAACGACGAGAAACACTACAAGCACGCATCCATATCCAGACATGTGTCTCTTGCTAGGCATACGGCCAGATGCGCTCCAGAGGATCCAATTTGAGCGAAGCGGAGGGCAGCGGCAGGCGCGCGATCGTGTCTCAGACGGGCAACGTCCACCCATCATGCCACTCCGCTTGTCCCTGGATCAGCACCGCGTGAGCGCTTGGCGCACTTCCATCGCGCCTGCGTCCGCTCGCGGAAGCGCTAACACAAAGACATAACGCGTTTCTGCCAGACATGCTGCAAACAGCCAAAAGCCATTGTAGCTCTTTTCGACAACGCTCGATAGGCCGCCGCACTCGGGCAGACCTGGATCGGTTAAACTTTCTGGCCAAACCGCACCTCGTCCCCCAGAGCTTGACACAGCCCCCGAATTGCAAGCCGAGATGCATCTACTGCATTCGTGCTCTGCGCCATTGGCACGCCCTTTGCAAAGTCCTCGTCGAACGGCCACCGAAATTGCCGACCGGATCCTTCAGGTCTGAGTAACCACACAATCAATGTGATAAAGGTAAGGAAAGCAACATGCCCGAGCCGCACCAACATACTGAGCCGAGAAGCGCTTTATCGCGCCCTGACGGTCAGCCCTTAACCTATCGAAAGTACGTCGCCGGCGCCCCACGGCGATGTTCGAACCCGAGGTTCGGGAAGGTTATGTTAGAGCTGACAGCAGGATATCCCATCAACGCAATAGGGAGAAGAAACAGCATGGCGCGTGTTGCATTGGTCACCGGTGGCACCCGCGGCATCGGTGCCGCGATTTCAAAAGCCTTGAAGGATGCGGGCTACAAGGTTGCGGCCAATTACGGCGGCAATGACGAGGCCGCCAACCAGTTCAAGGGTGAAACCGGCATTCCGGTCTTCAAGTTCGACGTGTCCGATGCGGCCTCCTGCGAGAGCGGCATCC
>NZ_JAMXFI010000090.1:2586-32239 GCF_025460875.1 Microvirga yunnanensis | reverse complement strand
GGCGACCAAGTTCACGGAAGTGGGCTATGTGGGCCGCGACGTGGAGCAGATCGTGCGCGATCTGGTGGAGATCGGAATCGGCCTCGTCAAGGAGGAGCGCCGCCGCCAGGTCCAGGCCAAGGCTCATGTGGCGGCCGAAGAGCGCGTGCTCGACGCCCTCGTGGGCGCCACGTCCAGCGCCGCCACCCGCGATTCCTTCCGCCGCAAGCTGCGCGCCAATGAGCTCGACGACAAGGAGATCGAAGTCGAGCTGCAATCGACCGGGGGGCAGGGGATGCCGATGTTCGACATCCCGGGCATGCCGGGGGCATCGGTGGGCGCGATCAACCTCTCCGACATGTTCGGCAAGGCTTTCGGCGGCGGACGCGCGAAAACCCGCCGCACCACCGTGCGCGAGGCCTATGAGCCGCTCGTGACGGAGGAGGCCGACAAGCTGATCGACCAGGACGCCATCGTGCAGGAGGCCCTGCGCCAGGTGGAGAACAACGGCATCGTGTTCCTCGACGAGATCGACAAGATCGCCGGCCGCGAGGGTCGCACCGGCGCGGATGTCTCCCGCGAGGGCGTGCAGCGCGATCTGCTGCCGCTGATCGAAGGCACCACCGTGTCGACGAAATACGGGCCCGTGAAGACCGACCACATCCTGTTCATCGCCTCCGGGGCCTTCCACGTGTCGAAGCCGTCGGACCTGCTGCCCGAACTGCAGGGGCGCCTGCCGATCCGCGTCGAGCTCGCCCCGCTGACGGTGGACGATTTCAGGCGCATCCTCACCGAGACCGAAGCGAGCCTCATCAAGCAATCGGTGGCGCTGATGCAGACCGAGGGCGTCAGCCTCGTCTTCACGGACGATGCCATCGATGCGCTCGCCCAGGTGGCCGTCGACGTGAACAATTCCGTCGAGAACATCGGCGCCCGCCGGCTGCAGACGGTGCTCGAGCGGGTGCTCGACGACGTCTCGTTCACGGCGCCCGACCGCTCGGGCGAAACCGTCACCATCGACGCGTCCTACGTGCGCGGCGAGGTGGAGACCCTGGCCAAGAACACCGATCTGAGCCGGTTTATTCTGTAGGATCGACGACCATGGCGTCATGGCCGGGCCTGTCCCGGCCATCTCGATTGTCGTGAGCGCGGCGCGTCTCGCATCGGGATCACCGGGACAAGCCGGTGATGACGCGTGAATGGAACCAGCCTCCCGATTCGCGACTTGCCTCGGGATGAATCCGGACCTGCAGGACCTCAAGGCGAAGGCGCTCGCCATCCACGAGCGCCTGTGCCGGGTTTATGGCTGCCCGATCGCCTACTTCCATTCCCTCGATCCCCTGAGCGAGCTGATCTCGTCGCTGCTCTCCCATCGCACCCGCAACGCGGATTCGGGCCGCGCCTTCAAGGCGCTCAGGGCCCGCTACGCCGACTGGCACGCGATGATGAACGCACCCGTCGAGGAGGTGGAGGCGACGATCCAGGGCGTCACCTGGCCGGAGCAGAAGGCGCCGCGCCTGCAGGCGGTCCTGCGCGCCGTCGAGGAGCGCCACGGCAGCCTGTCGCTCGATTTCCTGGGTGCCATGCCGGTCGCGGAGGCGAGGGCGTGGCTCGAGAGCATTCCGGGAATCGGCCCCAAGACCAGCGCGGCGGTGCTGTCGTTCTCGGTGCTGCGCAAGGCCGCGCTTCCCGTCGACAGCCATCACCACCGGGTGGCGCAGCGCACCGGGCTCATTCCCCAATCGGTTGCGGTCGGCCCGTCCCATGCAGCCCTGGCATCCTTGCTCCCCGAGGACTGGGATGCCCAGCAGGTCTACGATCACCACGAGGTCATGATGCTGCACGGCCAGCGCTGCTGCTTCTTCAAGAGCCCGGCCTGCGGGCGCTGCGCGATTCTCGATCTTTGTCCGACCGGGCAGGGGCGGGTGGAGGGCAGGCGGGTCGTTGCCGCCAAACCCGACGCGGTCGTGCAGGATCATTCATCCTCACGTTCCCGCGAGAGATAGACCGAAATTCCTCGCAACCGGAACGACCAGCGGGTTCTTCGCGTTCGCTCCCCACGATTAGAGGAGTTAGCTCATGCGTAAGTTTGTCATGGCGGCCGCTGCGACGGCTGTCCTGGGTGCCTTTGGTCTCGCCGCTCCGGCCTCCGCGGCCGAGACGCGGGCGGCACCGGTGAACGAGCTCGTTGCCGCTCTGAAGAAGGGCGAGGTCCAGTCCGACTACGTGCAGTATCGCCGCTATTACGGCGGTGGCCCGCGCTACGCGGAGCGCCGCTATTACGGTGGGCGCCGTGGCTATTACGGCCCGCGCTATGGCTATTACGGTCCGCGCTATTACCGCCGCGATTACGGCTCGGCGGCGGCTGCCGGCGCCATCGGCCTCGCCACCGGCGCCATCATCGGCGGCGCCATCGCGCAGTCGCAGGCTCAGGCCGCTCCGACCTATGTCGCCCCCGGCGGCGGCTCGGCCTATTGCGCCCAGCGCTTCAAGTCCTACGACCCGGCCTCGGGCACCTATCTGGGCTACGACGGTCTGCGCCATCCGTGCCCGTAAGCATCACGGCGCGAGACGGGACGAAGCGGGCCTGAGGGCCCGCTTCTTTTTTGAGGAACCTTACTTCGCCGCGATGACGGCGATCTCGACCTTGAAGGCCGGAGCCGCGAGCTTCGCCTCGACGGTGGCGCGGGCCGGGGTGTTGCCGGCCGACACCCAGGCATCCCACACGGCGTTCATCTCCTGGAACGTGCCCATGTCGGTAAGCCAGATATTGGCCATCAGGATCTTCGACTTGTCGGTGCCGGCCTCGCTGAGAAGGCCGTCGATGATCGAGAGGATTTCCTTCGTCTGCTCGGCGACGCTTTGCCCGGCGGTCTGATTGGCGACCTGGCCGGCGAGATAGACCGTGTTGCCGTGGACGACGGCGCCGCTCATGCGCGGGCCGGGCTTGATGCGTTGGATCGTCATGGAATGTCCTTGTGCCTTTTCCAGAACAGGGGATTTGCCTTTTCGGGGGCAGGGGGCGTCAGGTCAAGAGCATCCGTTTCAATAGAGGGTCGACCGCTGCCTCTCCGGCAGGGCCTTGTCGTAGGCCTCGCCGCCGACTTCATTGGCCGACAGGGCAGCGAGGATCTGGCCGGCGCTCGGCAGCGAGGCGCGCGCCACGTGCTTTGCCGGGTTCCACAGCTCCGAGCGCAGGATCGCGCGGGCGCACTGGAAATAGACCGCCTCGACGCTGATCGCGATCACGGATTTCGGCGTCTTGCCGTCGACCGTGAAGCTGTCGAGCAGGGCCGGCTCGACCGAAATGGCCGCGCGGCCGTTGACCCGGAGGGTCTCGCCGATCCCGGGAATCAGGAACAGCAAGGCGACCGCGGGATCGCGCACGATGTTCTTCAGCGAATCGATGCGGTTGTTGCCGCGCCGGTCCGGCAGGAGCAGGGTCTTGTCGTCCTGCACCCGCACGAAGCCCGGCCCGTCCCCGCGGGGCGAGCAGTCGAGACCCTCCGGGCCGCGGGTGGCCAGGGCCGCGAAGGGAGCCGCCGCGATGAAGGCCCGGTATTCGGGCACGACCCGATCCGTCTCCTTGAGGAGCGAGCCCCTGTTGACCTCGCCATAGAGGGCTTCGAGTTCCGTAACGCTGGTGATGATGTGGGACATGGTGCAGGGAGCCGGTGCAGGGATCGTGATTTGACAACCGGCACTTTGGTGCAACTGCATGGCGGCAGGCAAGCCTGAAGACGAAAGGCGGCCGGGCCGATCTGAAAGACGCGCATGACCAGTGTTCGAGGCAAACCGGCCCCCGATCCAGGGGGCTCCGAGATCCATCTCCAGACCCGGGAGATCCGCCTGTTCACGGGGCTCGTGCTCGGGGCCTTTCTCCTCACGCATTTTTCCAATCATGCCCTCGGCCTGGTCTCGGTCGAGGCCATGGAGGCGGGCCGCGCCTGGTTCAACCGCCTGTGGCGCAACCCCGCCGGCACGGTGCTGCTCTACGGGTCCGTCCTGGCGCATTTCCTGCTTGCGCTGCTGGCGCTCTACCGGCGCCGGACCCTGCGGATGCCCTGGCGCGAGGCCGCGCAGCTGATCCTGGGCCTGAGTCTGCCGTTCCTCCTCATCGGCCACGTGGTCGGAACCCGGATCGAATGGGCCCTGACCGGGCACGATTCCGGCTATCCCGAAGTGGTCCGCAACCTCTGGGTCCTCAATCCCGGGATCGGGGCCCGCCAGGCCGTCGCTCTCGTGATCGCCTGGCTGCACGGTTGCCTCGGGGTCTATTTCTGGCTGCGTCCGAAAAGCTGGTTCCCCCGCGCGGCGCTGCTTCTCTACACGGGCGCCGTTCTCGTCCCGGTCCTGGCGCTGCTCGGCTTTGCGGAAGCCGGGCGGGAGATCGCCGAGGGGCCGGCGCGGTTCGGGACGCCCGCTCCCCCCTCGTCCGACATCCTGCCGGCGGCGGGCCCCGTTCTTTACGCGGCCTTCGGCGGGCTCATCGCGGCGATGCTCGCCGCCCGCTTCATCCGCAGCGTTCCCCTGTGGTCGCGGCGGGTGCGGGTCTATTATCCCAACGATCAGGTGGCCACCGTGCCGCTCGGCTTCAGCGTCCTGGAGGCGAGCCGCAGCGCGGGCATTCCGCACCTCTCCGTCTGCGGCGGGCGCGGGCGCTGCTCCACCTGCCGGGTGCGGGTGCTCGACGGTCACCAGCGCCAGCCGCCGCCCACGCCCCAGGAGCGCGGCACGCTCGCCCGCATCAAGGCCGGTCCGAACGTGCGGCTCGCCTGCCAGTTCCGACCCACCCACGACGTGTCGGTGGTGCCGATCCTGTCCACCGGCCGCAACGGGGTGACCGCGCTGGTGCGCGGCGGCCGGGCCCAAGGTCAGGAGCAGGACATCGCCGTGCTGTTCTGCGATCTGCGCGGCTTCACGAGCCTGGCCGAGCGGCGCCTGCCCTTCGACACGGTGTTCATCCTCAACCGCTATTTCGAGGCGGTGGGCCAGGCCGTGGAGGATGCGGGCGGCTATATCGACAAGTTCATCGGCGACGGGGTGCTGGCCCTCTTCGGCCTCAAGGCCTCGCCCCAGCAGGCGGCCCGGCAGGCGCTCGACGCGGCGCTGCGGATCAAGGCCGCGCTCGTGCACCTCAACGAGGAATATGCGAGCGAATTCGAGCATCCCCTGAGGATCGCCATGGGGCTCCATGCGGGTCCTGCGATCGTCGGGCAGATGGGCTATGGCCAGGCGACCAGCCTCACGGCCGTCGGCGACACCATCAATGCGGCCAGCCGCCTGGAAGGCCTCGCCAAGGAGCTCGACGTGGAGCTGGTGATCTCCGAGGACCTCGCCACCCGGGCCGGCCTCGATCTTTCCGACCGCGACAGGCAGATCGTCCAGATCAGGGGACGGGCAGCGCCCCTGGGCAGCTGGATCATCCCGGAGGTGGATGGAATGGGGACGGTGACGGAGACGAGCAAATTTGTTTGAAGGGGCACGAAGACCTGTCTTCCGCCGAAACGAGCCTTTTCGTGCGAGGCGGTTTCACCCATCGTGTCTTGGGCGCGCCGACCCCAAACAGGCAATAAAAAAGCGCGGCTTTCACCGCGCTTTTCTCTTCGATTGGAGCCTTGAGTCTTACTCGCCGGCCTGCTTCTGCTGGTCGCGCTGGGCGCGTTCCGCATCACGCTCGGCCTTGAGCTGCTCGGTGATGTCCTCGCCGGTCTCCTGGTTGACGACCTTCATGGAGAGACGGACCTTGCCGCGCTCGTCCATGCCGAGGAACTTCACCTTCACCTTGTCGCCTTCCTTGACCACGTCGGTGACCTTGCCGACCCGGTTCTTGGCGAGCTCCGAGATGTGCACGAGGCCGTCGCGGGAGCCGAAGAAGTTCACGAAGGCGCCGAATTCCATCACCTTCACGACCGTGCCGTCATAGATCACGTTAACCTCGGGCTCGGCCACGATGGAGCGGATCCAGTTGTAGGCGGCCTTGATCGACTTGCCGTCCGCGGACGCGATCTTGATGAGACCGTCGTCGTTGATGTCGATCTTGGCGCCGGTCTTCTCCACGATCTCGCGGATGACCTTGCCGCCCGAACCGATGACCTCGCGGATCTTGTCGACCGGGATCTGCATGGTCTCGATGCGCGGGGCATGCTCGCCGAGCTCGGCGCGGGGCGCCGTCAGGGCCTTGTTCATCTCGGCCAGGATGTGCGCGCGGCCGTCCTTGGCCTGATCGAGCGCGACGCGCATGATCTCCTCGGTGATGCCGGCGATCTTGATGTCCATCTGGAGCGACGTGATGCCCTGGTCCGTGCCGGCCACCTTGAAGTCCATGTCGCCGAGGTGATCCTCGTCGCCGAGGATGTCGGACAGGACCGCGAAGCGCTCGCCTTCGAGGATGAGACCCATGGCGATGCCCGCCACCGGACGGCGCAGGGGAACGCCGGCATCCATCAGCGACAGGGAGCCGCCGCAGACCGACGCCATGGAGGAGGAGCCGTTCGACTCGGTGATCTCCGACACGACGCGGATCGTGTAGGGGAACTCGTGCGACGGGGGCAGCATCGGGTGGATGGCGCGCCAGGCAAGCTTGCCGTGGCCGATTTCGCGGCGGCCGGGCGAGCCCATGCGGCCCGTCTCACCGACCGAATAGGGCGGGAAGTTGTAGTGCAGCAGGAAGGTCTCCTTGCGGGTGCCCTCCAACTCGTCGATGAACTGCTCGTCCTCGCCGGTGCCCAGCGTGGTCACGACCAGCGCCTGGGTTTCGCCGCGGGTGAACACGGCCGAACCGTGGGTGCGCGGCAGGACGCCGACTTCCGACAGGATCGGACGGACCGTCTTGAGGTCGCGGCCGTCGATGCGGTGGCCGGTGTCGAGGATGTTCCAGCGCACGACCTTGGCCTGTGCCTCCTTGAAGACGGCCTTGACCTTCTCGGGGTCGAACTTGGCTTCACCGTCGGCCGGGACCAGCGCGTCCATCACCTTCGCCTTCACGGCGTCGACGGCGGCGTAGCGGTCCTGCTTCTTGGTGATCTTGTAAGCCTCGCGCAGGTCGGCCTCGGCGATCTCCAGAACGGCCTTCTCCACGTCGGAGACGTCCGCCGGCTGGTAGTCGCGCGGCTCCTTGGCGGCCTTCTCGGCGAGACGGATGATCGCCTCGATCACCGGCTGGAAGTGCTTGTGGCCGAACATCACGGCGCCCAGCATCACGTCCTCGGGCAGCTCCTTGGCCTCGGATTCGACCATGAGCACGGCCTCGGAGGTGCCGGCCACCACGAGATCGAGGGCGGAGGTTTCCATCTCCTGGACCGGCGGGTTCAGCTTGTACTGGCCGCCGATATAGCCGACGCGGGCCGCGCCGACCGGGCCCATGAAGGGCACGCCGGACAGGGTCAGGGCCGCGGAGGCCGCCACCATGGCGACGATGTCGGGATCGTTCTCGAGATCGTGCGAGAGCACGGTCACGACGACCTGGGTGTCGTTCTTGTAGCCCTCGACGAAGAGGGGGCGGATCGGACGGTCGATGAGGCGGGAGACCAGGGTCTCCTTCTCGGTCGGACGGCCTTCGCGCTTGAAGTACCCGCCCGGGATGCGGCCGGCCGCGTAGGTGCGCTCCTGGTAGTTCACCGTGAGCGGGAAGAAGTCGACGCCGGCCTTCGGCTCCTTGGCCGACACGACGGTGGCGAGAACGGTGGTTTCACCGTAGGTGGCGACGACGGCGCCGTCGGCCTGGCGGGCCATCTTGCCCGTTTCGAGCACGAGCTTGCGCCCGGCCCAGATCAGTTCTTCGCGTTGGATATCGAACATGGCATGTCTTTCATGACAGCGGGGCGGGGGCTCGATGCCATGAGCAAGACGGCGAGAGGCTCGCGCCGGCGGGGTAGCCCGCCTCACAAGCCTCTTGCGATCCTGCCATGGTCATCGTGTCTGCCGCCTCCTTAGAAAACACCGGGACGTGAAGCCTCGCAGTGTTGGAGAAACCGTCCGGAGCCGGGCTCCGGACGGACGTTTTTCAAGACGCTTAGCGGCGGATGCCGAGCTTCTCGATCAGCGTGCGGTAGCGGCTCTCGTCCTTCTTCTTCAGATAGTCGAGAAGCGAACGGCGTGCCGACACCATCTTCAGAAGTCCACGACGGGAGTGGTTGTCCTTCGTGTGGCTCTTGAAGTGACCGGTCAGGTTGTTGATCCGCTCGGTGAGAATGGCGACCTGCACCTCCGGGGAGCCGGTATCGCCAGCCTTCTGGGCGAATTCCTTGACAAGCGCGTTCTTGCGCTCAGCCGTAATCGACATCGTCAGTCCTTTCAGGTTGGTTTGTCAAAAGACCTTGGGCCTTCGGGGCCTATGGTCGGGTTCGTCCGGAGGGGCCGGGCCGGGATGTCGTCCAGCACGGTCCGAACGCGGACGCGTCTTTCGGAGGGTAAAGCTCCCGAAAAGATGGCGCACCATACACGAAATGCGCCCGAGTGCCAGGAAAATCATTTTTCCCAAGCGGAGCAATAGGATGCGCCGTTCGAGCCGGTTCCTGGCGGAACAAGTGCCCCAGGTCACGGTTTGTGACCCAGACACCCCATATAGGAAGCGTCCATCATGGTTGCCACCACCGCCGACCTAGCATCGTCCGAGACGGTCAAGAACATCTTCATCACCGGCGTCCAGAACGCCCATGCCCTCGAAAAGGAGGCTCTCCAGCTCATGCAGCGCCAGGTGGAGCGCTTCGAGAACTATCCGGAGATGACCCAGATCCTGACCACGCATATCGCCGAGACGGAAGGCCAGATCCGCCGCATCGACGAGATTCTGCACACGTTCGGCGAGGACCGCTCGCTCCTGAAGGACATCGCCACCCAGTTCGCCGCCAACATGGCGGCGGCAGGCCACATGCCCATGGCCGACGAGGTGATCAAGAACACCTTCGCCAATCACGCCTTCGAGAACTTCGAGATCGCCGCCTATACGTCCCTGATCGCCATGGCCGAGGCCTCAGGCCACCAGCGCTTCATCCCGGCCCTCGAGGAATCCCTGCGCGAGGAGCAGAAGACCGCCCAGCTGATCCGCGACCAGATCGTGCCGATCACGCAGAAATACCTGATGCGCGAGGCGCAGGGGCTGAAGGCGGACCGGTGAAACGTCGGGTCGGGCGTCTCCGGCGGTCGCCCGGGCGACGACGGATCCAGGCCGTCATGGCCGGGCTTGTCCCGGTCATCCGATCCGGTCGAGCGCAGCGCTTCTCAGCATCGGGATCACCGGCACAGGGCCGGTGATGACGTAGGAGCATGTCAGTCCCGGCAATCGATCCCGCATTCTTGAAACGCCGAGCTTCACCGTATCGGGCCGGCACAGGGCCGGTGATGACGCGGGGAGGGAGCGGATCCATCCCGGCCGGAATCGGCCGGGGTCACCCAGGCTGAGAGCGTCTTCAGCCGCCCAGGTTGAACACCCGGTGCGGAACGAACTCGCCCCGCTCCACGTCGCCGACCGCGATCAGGACGCCGTTGCAGGTGGCGTAGACCTTGCCCGCCAGGGGCGCGTCGCGGCCGCGCAGGATGATGGACTGGCCGCGCATGAGGCGGCCGGCCATGTCCCGGCTCACGGGGATCGCGGGAATCTCGCTCAGGGCGATCTCCACCGGCCGAAGGGCCGCCGGGTCGGTCGTGATGTCGTCCACGGTGACGGCGTCGTCCTCCGTGAACGGGCCGACGCGCGTGCGCCGGAGGGCCGCGATGTGGCCGAGGCAGCCCAGCGCGCGGCCGAGGTCGCGCGCGATGGCGCGCACATAGGTCCCCTTGCCGCAATCGGCCTCGATGATCGAGCGGTTGCCCGCGTGGTGGATCAGGGCGAGACGGTCGATCTCCACCGTGCGGGGCTGAAGCTCCACCGTCTCGCCGTCGCGGGCGAGATCATAGGCGCGCTCGCCCTGGATCTTGATGGCGGAAAAGCGCGGCGGCACCTGCTGCACCTGGCCGGTGAACCGGGGCAGGAGTTCCTCGATCATGGCCGGATCGGGCAGCCGGTCGGTCTGCTCGACCACGTCGCCCTCGGTGTCGTCCGTGGTGGTCTCAGCCCCCCAGGCCACGGTGAACACGTAGGATTTGCGCCCGTCCATGACGAAGGGCACGGTCTTGGTCGCCTCGCCGAGCGCGATCGGCAGGACGCCCGAGGCGAGGGGGTCGAGGGTGCCGGCATGTCCGGCTTTCTTGGCCGACAGGCCGCGTTTGACCACCGCGACCGCATGGGTCGAGGTCATGCCGACGCCCTTGTCCAGGATGATCCATCCGTTGACGTCGCGCTTCTTCGGGCGGTCGCCGTGCGGCCTCCGCTGCGGGCGTTCTTCGCTCATCGCTTCTTACTCGCTGTCGTCGTCGGACGGGTCGGGCGCAGGCTTGACCGTGTCGCGGGCCACCCGTTCGGACCGCAGCAGCGCGTCGATGCGGGCGGCCTCGTCGAAGCTCTCGTCGCGGCGGAAGCGCAGATCGGGCGCGAATTTCAAGTTCACCCGGCGGGCCACCTCCTGGCGCAGCAGCTTCTTGTTCTTCTCGAGAGCCTTGAGCACGGCGTCCTCGTCCCGGCCGCCGAGCGGCATGACGTAGGCGGTCGCGAGCTTCAGGTCCGGCGACATGCGCACTTCCGGGATGGTGATGACGTTCCTCGTCAGCACGTCGTCCTGCAGGTCGCCCCGGGAGAGGACCTCGGCGAGCGCATGGCGCACGAGTTCGGCCACGCGCTGCTGGCGTTGGGTTGGTCCGGTGGTTTGTTCGAAACGTTTGGCCATGGTCAACTCTCCGGGATTGGACCGGATCGATCAAAAGGGATCATGGCCGGGAGCGACCCGGCCATGACGATTGATGGGCGATGGCGGTGGGCAGAGCCGGGCGCTTCTTACAGCGTCCGCTTCACCTCTTCCACGCGGTAGCACTCGATGAGGTCGCCGGCGCGCATGTCCTGGTAGTTCTCGAAGGACATACCGCATTCCTGGCCCGACGTGACCTCGCGGGCGTCGTCCTTGAAGCGCTTGAGCTGCGAGAGCCTGCCTTCGTGGATCACGACGTTGTCGCGGATCAGGCGGACATGGGCACCGCGCTGGACCACGCCGTCGAGGACGCGGCAGCCGGCGATCTTGCCGACCTTGGACACGTTGAACACCTCGAGGACCTGCGCCTCGCCGAGCCGTTCCTCGCGCAGCGTCGGGGCCAGCAGGCCGGACATCGCCGCCTTCACGTCATCCACGAGGTCGTAGATGATGTTGTAGTAGCGGATCTCGATGCCGGCGCGTTCGGCGGCCTCGCGGGCTTCCTTGTGAGCGCGCACGTTGAAGGCCAGGATGATGGCCCCCGAAGCCTCCGCCAGCGTGACGTCGGACTCGGAGATGCCGCCGACGCCGGCCTGGACGATGCGGGCAGCCACTTCCTCGTTGCCTACCTTCTCGAGGGCCCCGACGATCGCCTCGGCCGAGCCCTGCACGTCCGCCCGAACCACGAGCGGGAACTCCTTGCGGCCCGCTCCGGCCTTGAGGTCGCGCATCATGTCGACGAGGGTCCGTCCGGCCGAGCCCATGCGGGCGGCCTGACGCTCGCGCTTCTGGCGCGTACGGTATTCCGTGACCTCGCGGGCACGGGCTTCCGACTCGACCACTGCGACGCGGTCGCCCGCCTCGGGTGTGCCGTTGAAGCCCAGAACCTCGACCGGGACCGACGGTCCGGCCTCCTTCACGGTGGTGCCGAGATCGTTGATCAGGGCGCGCACGCGGCCCCATTCCGCGCCGGCCACGACGATGTCGCCGGTGCGCAGCGTGCCGCGCTGGACCAGAACGGTCGCCACGGGGCCACGGCCGCGATCGAGCTTGGCCTCGATGACGGTGCCTTCGGCCGACCGCTCGGCATTGGCCGTGAGCTCGAGGATCTCGGCCTGGAGCTGGAGGCCTTCGAGCAGGGTCTCGAGGCCCTGGCCGGTCTTGGCCGAAACCTCGAATTCGAGGGTCTCGCCGCCCATCGACTCGACCACGATCGAGTGCTGCAGCAGCTCGGTCCGGACCCGCTGCGGGTTGGCGTCGGGCTTGTCCACCTTGTTGATCGCCACGATCAGCGGCACGCCGGCCGCCTGCGCGTGGTTGATCGCCTCGACGGTCTGCGGCATGACGCCGTCATCCGCCGCCACCACCAGGACGACGATGTCCGTCACCTTGGCGCCGCGGGCGCGCATGGCCGTGAAGGCCGCGTGGCCGGGCGTGTCGATGAAGGTGATCTTGCCGCCGAGCGGAGAGGTCACCTGGTAGGCGCCGATATGCTGCGTGATGCCGCCGGCTTCGCCGGACACCACGTTGGTCTTGCGGATCGCATCGAGCAGCGAGGTCTTGCCGTGGTCGACGTGCCCCATGATGGTCACCACCGGCGGGCGGGACGAGAGGTTCTCGTCCGTGTCCGGGGTGTCGAAGAGGCCCTCCTCGACATCCGATTCCGCGACGCGCTTCACCGTATGACCGAGCTCCTCCGCGACGAGCTGCGCGGTATCGGCATCGATCACGTCGGTGATCTTGTGCATCTGTCCCTGCTTCATCAGGAACTTGATCACGTCCACGGCACGCTCCGACATGCGGTTCGCGAGCTCCTGGATGGTGATCGTCTCGGGAATCGTCACCTCGCGGGCGATCTTTTCCTTCTGTTCCACCTGACGGTGGCCCATGAGACGCTGGTTGCGGCGACGGAAGGCGGCGAGCGAGCGGGTACGCTCCTCCTCGCCCGAGGTCGCGTTGGCCAGAGTCAGGCGGCCGCGGCGCTTTTCCTCGCCGGGAGCGACCTTGGGCGTCTTCGGCAGAGCCGCGGGCTTCGCAGCAACGCCGGGACGGCGGATGGTGCGGGCGCCTTCCTCGTCATCCGCCACGGCCGCGCGGGCAGCCACGGGCGGGGTCGTGCGAACGTTCGGCTTTGCCGTCTCCGGATCGGGCGCGACCGGCGCGGCAGGGCGCGCCATATGGTTCAGGCTCGGCGGACGACCACCCATGGTACCGCCACCGCTGCGCGGACCGCCGAAGCCGCCGGGGCGGGGACCATCCGACCGCGGTGCACCGGTGCGCGGGCCGTCGAAACGGCCGGCAGGGCGGGGACCGTCGGTGCGGGCCCGGTCGGAGCCGGGCGCACGACCTGGACCGGCGGGAGCCGGTGCGGATGGCTGACGCGGAGCCTCTTCACCCAGGCGACGGCGCGCCTCGTCTTCGGCGCGGCGCTTGCGCTCGTCATCCTGACGGCGGCGCTCGTCCTCCTCGCGCTTGCGAGCTTCGGCCGCTTCTCGCTCCTTGGCTTCCGCAGCCTCGCGCTCGGCGCGGCGGGCTGCCTCTTCGGCCTGGCGGCGGCGATCTTCCTCGTCGCGGCGGCGGGCATCGGCCAGCGCGTTCATCCGGGCATCGCGCTCCTGCTCGGAGAGCGTCTGCAGCACCATGCCGCCGGACCGGGGGGTGTTCGGAGCGCTGCGCTGCGGGCGGCCGCCCTGGGCCGGAGCGGCCGGCTTCGGGGCCGGAGCAGCCGGCTTCGGGGTGGCGGGCTTGGGCGCGCTCGCGGGGGCCGCGGCCTGTTGGGGCGCGGGCCTGTCTTCCTTGACCCCGGGTGCGGGGCCGACAGCAGGGCGACGCTTGACCGTCTCCACCACGACCGACTTGGACCGGCCATGGGAGAAGCTTTGGCGCACCACGCCCTGTTCGACGGGTCGCTTCAGAGAAAGCGTCTTGGACGACACGTGGAGAGTCTTGTCGCCCTGGTTTTTCGTATCACTCATTCCGCCTCAGTTCCTGCGGGTTTCAAAATCGTGGGTTCGCCGGTCTCGGTCTCGAGGCCAGTTTGATCGGCATCGGTGCCGCGATAGGAGCGGTAACGGTGCCAGCGGTTCAGAAAGCCGTCGCTCCCAGCGCCCGCGACGAGGGCAGCATGTATCACATGTGACCGGCCTAATGCCAAATCCAATTCGTCAATCGACAATTCTTGGATGACCGGAAAGTGAGATATTGCGTCGCCGAGGCGTTTTCGCAACTGGTTCGCCAATTTTCTTCGCCCATCTTCGGCCGCCTCTGCGGCATGAATAAGGGCAACGATGGGCTTATCCGTGATCGCCGACTCGACCTTCTGGAAGCCGGTGATCACCGCACCGGCCTTGTTGGCGAGGGCCAGACCCTGGCGCAGATCGTCCCGGAGCAGGCGCTCAATGTCCAGGGCCAGGGTCTCCGAGGCTTTGGCCTCGGCCTTGAAGGCCCGCGAGAAAAGGCGACGTTTGGCCGCCTGTTCCACCATGTCGAACCGGGCCGTGACCCAGACGCCGCGGCCCGGCAGCCTGTGCCGGAGGTCGGGAACGACCTGATGGTCGGGCCCGAGGACAAAGCGGATCAGCTCCGCGGGGCCTTTCGCCTCGCGGGTGATGATGCAGGTGCGCTCCGGTTCATGCCGCGGCACGGGTGCTGACCTCGCTTCGAGCCTCGGCCCCAAGAGTGGACACCACTCTTGGAATCAAGCCGATGCTCATTTTCGTTCCCTGCGCATCGTCGGACGCGGAAAACCGGGACCACTGTTCCGCACGATGCGCCCACCATGGCCAGGTTAAGACGGCTGAGCCTCGGTCTCGGCCTCTTCGGCCGATCCCTCGGTCTCCACGGTCTCTTCCGGCTGCTCGATCCAGCCCGCCTTCACGCGGGCCGCCATGATCATGTTCTCCGCGTCGGAGCGGGAGACGTCGAAGCCGTCGAGCGCGCCCTTGTAGCGGGTCGCCTCGGGGCCCCGGCCTTCCGTCCAGCCGACGAGATCGTCGGTGGCGCAGCCCGCCAGATCCTCGATGCTCTTGATGTCGTTCTCGCCGAAGGCCACCAGCATGGCCGAGGTGACGCCGTCGATCTCCTTCAGGTCGTCCGAGACGCCGAGCGCCTTTCGGCGATCCTCGTTCTCGGCCTCGATGCGGGCGAGATACTCCTGGGCGCGGCTCTGGATCTCGCCCGCCGTGTCCTCGTCGAAGCCCTCGATGGAGGCCACCTCGCCGGCGTCCACATAGGCGATTTCCTCGACGGAGCGGAAGCCTTCGGAGGCCAGCAGCTGGCCCACGACCTCGTCCACGTCGAGGGCGTTCATGAACAGCTCGGTGCGCTCGGCGAACTCCTTCTGGCGCCGCTCGGATTCCTCGGCTTCGGTCAGAATGTCGATGTCCCAGCCGGTGAGCTGCGAGGCGAGGCGCACGTTCTGACCGCGGCGGCCGATGGCCAGCGAGAGCTGATCGTCGGGCACCACCACCTCGATGCGGTCGGCCTCCTCGTCGAGCACCACCTTGACCACTTCCGCAGGCTGGAGCGCGTTGACGATGAAGGTCGCCTGATCCTGGGACCAGGGGATGATGTCGATCTTCTCGCCCTGCAACTCGCCGACCACCGCCTGGACGCGGGAGCCGCGCATGCCCACGCAGGCGCCGACCGGATCGATGGAGCTGTCGCGCGAGGTCACGGCGATCTTGGCCCGGGAGCCGGGATCGCGGGCCACCGCCTGCACCGACACGATGCCGTCGTAGATCTCCGGCACCTCGGAGGCGAAGAGCTTCGCCATGAACTGCGGGTGGGTGCGCGACAGGAAGATCTGGGGCCCGCGGGCTTCGCGGCGGACGTCGAAGAGGTAGGCGCGGATCCGGTCGCCCGGACGGAAGGTCTCGCGCGGGATGAGCTCGTCGCGGCGGATGATCGCCTCGCCGCGGCCGAGATCGACGATCACGTTGCCGTATTCGACGCGCTTGACGGCGCCGTTCACGACCTCGCCGATGCGGTCCTTGTATTCCTGGTACTGGCGGTCGCGCTCGGCGTCGCGCACCTTCTGCACGATCACCTGCTTGGCCGACTGGGCGGCGATGCGGCCGAAATCGAAGGGCGGCAGGGTGTCGGCGATCACATCGCCCACCTGGGCGGCCGGGTTGTGGCGGGTGCGGGCCTCGGCCAGGGTGATCTCGCGGGAATCGTTCTCGACCGCGCCGTCATCGACCACCAGGAGGTGGCGGGCGAGGCGCAGCTCGCCGGTCTTGGGGTTGATCTCCGCGTGAATGTCGGTCTCGGCGCCATAGCGGGACCGGGCCGCCTTGGCGATGGCATCCGCCATGGCGTCGAGCACGATCTGCTTGTCGATCACCTTCTCACGTGCGACCGCATCGGCGATCTGCAAGAGTTCAAGCCTGTTGGCGCTGATAGCCATCGAGGTCGCTCCTTAGTTCGGTTTCGTCTGATCGGCCGGGTCCGGCGCCTCGTCGGGCGCGTCGACCACATCCGTGTCTTCATCAAGATCGTCCGTGGTCGGCGCCGTTCCGCGGCGCAGCGATTCACGGATCAGCTCGTCGGTGAGAACGAGGTGAGCCTCGCCGAGATCCGTCAGGGGCACCCGGGCGATGGGATCGAGACCTTCCTTTACGTCCAGCAGCTCGATCACGAGCATCCCGTCCTCCACGCCCCGGAGAAGGCCGCGGTAGCGCTTGCGGCCGGCGACCGGCACGGCCATTTCCACCTTGGCCTCGTAGCCGCTCCAGCGCTCGAAATCGCTGACGCGCACGAGCGGGCGGTCGATCCCCGGCGAGGAGATCTCCAGGTGATAGGCCGTGGCGATGGGATCCTCAAGATCGAGGACCGGCGAAATCGCCCGGCTCACGGTCTCGCAATCGGCCACCGACATGGTGCCGTCCGGCCGCTCGGCCATGATCTGGACGGTGCATCCATTCTGGCCGGTGACCCGCACCCGCACGAGATTGAAGCCCAGATCCTCGATCACCGGCTCGACGATGGCCGCCACACGGGCAGCGACGCCGTTCTCCGTGATCAGTCGGTTGTCGCGTTCGTTTGTCATGGCTCTCCGCACGCCCCGGGGTCCAAGCAATAAAAAAGAGCGGACCCCGGGGGGCCCACTCTCGACCAGCAGCTTGACGCTGCAACCAGAGCTGACAAGGCGAATATACTGATTCCGAGATCGAAATACAAGCGCGGTGCGCAAAGGCGCCGATCAGACCCTTACGAATGTCAGATAGCTCGGCACCCGGCCCTCGCGGATGGCCTTGGCCTCGTAGCGGGTGCCCGGCCAGCCCTCGTAAGGGCGGCGCCAATCGTCGGCCCGGGTGGCCGTCCAGCGGAAATGCCGGGACCGCAGGGCCCGGGCGAGCACCCAGCCGATATAGTCGTCGATGTCGCTGGCGAAGCGCAGTTCGGCGCCGGGTCTCATCACGCGGGCGAGACCCTCGAGCGTCTCGTCGGAGACGAGGCGGCGCTTCCGCTGCCGGCGCTTGGGCCAGGGATCGGGATAGAGGATGTAGACCCGGTCGAACGAGCCCTCGGGCAGGGCGGGCAGGAGATCCGTGACGTCGTCGTCCCAGACACGGACGTTGTCGAGGCGCTCGTGCTCGATCACGGCCAGAAGCTTCGCCATGCCGTTCACGAAGGGCTCGCAACCGACGATGTTGATGTCCCGGTGAGTCCTGGCCTGGGCGGCGAGATGTTCGCCGCCGCCGAAGCCGATCTCGAGCCAGGTCTCGCGGGACCGGTGGTTGGGAAACTGATCGGCCAGGGGGCTGTCCGGCACCACCCGGACCGCCGGCAGCAGGGTCTGGACCAGCTCGTCCTGCCCGGCCCGCAGCTTCTTGCCCTTGCGGCGCCCGAAGAACGCACCGGCCCGTTCGGAGACTTCGGTCATGGGACAAATGCTCCTGAAAACGGCACGATCAGCCTCGAACACCTGTGTCCGCCATGCCGGCGATACGATGAGAGCCGGTTCGCCTGACGGGGAACCGGCTCGTTTTCGGGGCTTAAGGGGCCGCGGGCTCGGCCCGCGAGGCGATCCTAGCGGAACGCCGCCTTGAGGCGGTCGGCCAGATCCGTGCGCTCCCAGGAGAAGCCGCCGTCCGCATCGGGCTTGCGGCCGAAATGGCCGTACGCCGAGGTACGGGCATAGATCGGCTTGTTGAGGCCGAGATGCGTGCGGATGCCGCGCGGCGACAGGTCCATGGCGTCCATGAGGATCGCCTCGAGCTTGCTCTCGTCAACCCCGCCGGTGCCGTGGAGATCCACATAGATCGACAGGGGCTTGGCCACGCCGATGGCGTAGGAGAGCTGCAGGGTGCAGTTCTCGGCGAGACCCGCGGCGACCACGTTCTTGGCGAGATAACGCGCCGCGTAGGCGGCCGAACGGTCCACCTTGGTCGGATCCTTGCCGGAGAAGGCGCCGCCGCCGTGCGGAGCTGCGCCGCCGTAGGTGTCCACGATGATCTTGCGGCCGGTGAGGCCGCAATCGCCGTCGGGACCGCCGATGACGAACTTTCCGGTGGGGTTCACGTGCCAGATCGTGTCGGGCGAGATCCAGCCTTCGGGGAGGGTCTGGCGGATATAAGGTTCGACGATGGCGCGCACGTCGGCCGAGGAAAGGCTCTCGTCGAGGTGCTGGGTCGACAGGACGATCTGGGTCGCCGCGACCGGCTTGCCGTTCTCGTAGCGCACCGTGACCTGGCTCTTGGCGTCGGGGCCGAGCTTGGCCGCGTCACCGACCCTGCCCTTGCGGGCCGCGGTCAGGTTCTCGAGGATCTTGTGGGCGTAGTAGATGGGCGCCGGCATCAGCTCGGGCGTCTCGTTGCAGGCGTAGCCGAACATGATGCCCTGGTCGCCCGCGCCCTCGTCCTTGCTGCCGGCGGCGTCGACGCCCTGAGCGATGTGAGCCGACTGGGCATGGAGATAGACCGACACGTCGGCGGTCTTCCAGTGGAAGCCGTCCTGCTCGTAGCCGATGTCCTTGATGGCGTCCCGGGCGAGCTCGATCACCGTGTCCTTGGTGATGGATTCAGGGCCGCGGACCTCGCCGGCGATGACGACCCGGTTGGTGGTGGCCAGCGTCTCGCAGGCCACGCGGGCTTCCGGCTCGGCAGCCAGATAGGCGTCGACAACGGCATCGGAGATCCGGTCGCAGACCTTGTCCGGATGTCCCTCGGAGACCGATTCGCTCGTGAAAAGATAGCTCGAACGCCGCACGACAGGATTCCTTCAGGCAATGAATAATGGGTTAACCTGTAACAGATGTCAGGCTCAGAAACATGCTCATGCCGCAGGCGGAGGGAAAGGTCAAGCGAACGTGTTCTTTATGACGAACGCTCGATCTCTTCCTGCGAGGCCAGCGAGCTGACGAGCTGAACGATGCTCTTGCGGACCCGGGGGCTCTTGATGCTAGCGAAGGTTCGGACGAGTTGCAGGCCTTCCGGGGTCGACATCATGTCGGCCACATAGGGAGGCGAGCCGCTTTCTGCGAAGCCGCCCTCGGCCTTCCCCGGCCTGACGCCGTCGAAGAAGAACTCGATCTCGACATTGAGGATCTTGGCAATCTCGACGAGGCGGGCCACGCTGATCCGGTTCATGCCCTTTTCGTATTTCTGAACCTGCTGAAAGGTCAGGCCAAGCATATCGCCAAGCTTCTCCTGGCTCATCCCGATCGAGACACGGCGCATCCGCACTCTGCTTCCGATTTCCTTATCGATCGAGCCCGTCGACTTCTTCATTATGGCCTGTCCCCTTGCCGACACTGGCGCATCGTCGAAGCATGTTTTTATGGGAATGGTGGGTGCCTGCGACGCGCAATCAGGAAGATTAAGCAGATCGAAAGCGTGGCCGTCAAAGAAAACATGCCCCATTTCCTATAAAGAGTAGGCGCGCCTGCAACTGGCAGATCGGCATCCAGAACTCCCTCAACTCCCAGTTGGAGTTCGGCCGTGACACGGCCGAAAGGATCGACGACGGCCGAAATTCCCGTGTTGGCGGCCCTGACCAGGGGAAGGCCCTCCTCGACGGCCCGCAGACGGGCCTGGGCGAAATGCTGATAGGGCCCTGGCGTCTGCCCGAACCACGCGTCGTTGGTGACATTCAGGATCAGGTCGGGACGGGTGCCCGCGGCGAGAATCTCGCCCGGGAAGATCGCCTCGTAGCAGATCGTCGCAGCCACCGGCGGGAGGCCCGGGATGGATAAGGTGGTGCGCGTCTCGCTCGGCTCGAACCCTCCGGGGATGTGCACGAATTGGCGCAGCCCCACGGCCCGAATCAAGGCATCGAGAACTTTCGGCACGTACTCGCCGAAGGGGACCAGATGAACCTTGTCGTAGGTGCCGATGATCGTCCCCTTCTCGTCGATCACCTGGATGGCGTTGTAGAATTTGCCGGCGGCCTCGCCCGGCAGGGGTGCGTCCATGCGGGCGGCGCCCGTGATCAGAACGGAGCCCGGCCCGAGCAGCGTGGCGATCTGCGCGAGCGAGCCGGCGTCGCGATGGAGCAGGAAGGGAAACGCCGATTCCGGCCAGACGATGTGGGTCGGCGCCGCCGGACTGCCATCGCGGCGCGGGCTCGCGCTCAGACCCAGGTAGCGCCGCATGATGGCGTCCCGGTTGCGCGGGTTGAACTTGGCGTCCGGCGGCAGGTTGGGCTGCATGATGCGCAGGTGCACGGCCTGGACGGTCGGCCAAGCCTCGGGCGGGACGCGCCAGAAGCCGAAGAGCGCAAGGCCGGCGAGGAGACCGGCTGCGGCCGCAGGAGCGGTCCAGCGGGCCCGCCCCGTCGGGCCGGTGAGCAGCACGGCGGGCGCCGCGCCGATCAGGAGGCTCAGGAAGGTGAGGCCGTAGAGGCCCACCAGCGCGGCCGATTGCATCAGCCACGGGTTCTGGCCGAGCGCCATTCCGGGGCTATTCCAGGGGAAGCCGGTGAAGAGATGGCCCCTGAGCCATTCGCTGACCGTGAGGCCGAAGGCGAAGGCGAGGATGCGCCCGGCATCCGGGAGCCAGAGCAGGCGCGCCAGGGCAAAGCCGAAGGCGGGAAAGAAGGCGAGCAGGGCGGGCAGGCCCAGCACGCCGAACGGCATGGCCCAGGCGAACTCGTCGGCCTCGACGAGAAAGGCAGCGCCGAGCCACCACAATCCGGCGACGAAATAGCCGAAGCCCCAGAACCAGCCGAGAAGGGCAGCGGATCGGACAGCGGCCCGGCGAGACGGACCGGTCCTGACGGTGCCGTCCAGGAGCCAGATTGCCGGCGCCAGGGAAAGGACGAGGGCGGGCAGGAATCCGAAAGGCGGCATGGCCAGGGCGCCGGCGGCCCCAGCCGCGAAGACCGTGAGCCAGCGGCGCCAGCCCCGCAGGAGGCTGACGCGCTTCGCCAGGAGACTCATTTCGCCAGCTGCCTCATTCCGCGGCAGCGCTTTCAGGGCGCGGCGCGACCGGTTGCCCCTCGCTGATCTCCACCTCGGTCGAGGCCGGGGTGCGGCGATGGACGCGCAGGCGCTTCACGCGCCGCGGATCGGCGTCGAGGACCTCGAATTCCAGGCCCGACGGCCCCTCGATCACCTCGCTGCGGGACGGGACGCGGCCGGCCAGCGTCACGATGAAGCCGCCGATCGTATCGATGTCCTCGGCTCCTTCCTCCTCGGTGAGGTCGAGGCCCAGCACCTCCTTGACCTCGTCGAGGCTGGCGCGGGCGTCGGCGATATAGGTGCCGTCGGCCGCCGGCACGATCGTGAGGGTCGAATCCTCGTCGTGCTCGTCCTCGATGTCGCCCACCACCATCTCGACCAGATCCTCGATCGACACGAGGCCGTCGGTGCCGCCGTATTCGTCGATGACGAGGGCCATGTGGGTCCGGGTCGCCTGCATGCGCACCAGCAGGTCGATGGCCGGCATGGAGCGCGGCACGAACAGGACCGGCCGCAGGATGTTGGCGGAGGAGAGCGCCATCGACAGGTCGATCTGGCCGAGGCTCGGCAGGGGAGCCTCGTGGCCGGATCCGGCCACGGCCCCGCCATCGGCCCGCATGGCGATGAAATCGAGGAAGTCGCGGATGTGGACCATGCCCTTGGGGTCGTCCAGGGTCTCGCCATAGACCGGCAGCCGGGAATGGCCCGCCGTGCGGAACAGGCTGAGCAGCTCGCCGAGGTTGGTGTCGGCCGCCACCGCCACGATGTCGGCGCGCGGCACCATCACGTCCTCCACGCGAATGCGGTGGAAGGAGAGCACGTTCTTGAGCATCGCCCGCTCCTGGGGCGAGAAATCCGTGTCCTCGACGGTTTCCGCGAGGACGTCCTCAAGATCGTGGCGGATGGATTCGCGGGGTTTCAGGCCGAGACGGGTCAGAACCCGGTCGTACCAGTGGTCGCGTGTGTCGTCTGTCTCGGTGAGGGTTCGGACAGGTCGGTCGCTACGACTTCGATCTTCGTTCATTGCTTTGGGTTGTCAGCCGTTCATGCTGCCATATCGCGATAGGGATCGGCGATGCCGAGGGTGGCGAGCGCCTTGACCTCAAGACCTTCCATGATCTCCGCCTCCGCCTCGACCTCGTGGTCGTAGCCGAGGAGATGCAGCACTCCATGGACGATCAAATGGGCAAAATGATGCGCGAGCTCCTTGGATTCCTCCTCGGATTCGAGCACCAGCGTCTCATAGGCTAAAGCAATATCGCCCAAATGGCGAGGGCCCGTCGCGCCCGGCTGCTCCGGCGCCGGGAAGGAGAGCACGTTGGTGGGCTTGTCCTTGCCCCGCCAGGTGCGGTTCAGCTCCCGGATCTGGGCATCGTCGGCGAGCAGGACGCTCGCCTCGAACGCGCCGTCCGCCTCGTAGGTGACCGCGAGGGCGGCCTGGGCGGCCTTCTGCGCGAGGGCCTCCGCGTCATCGAGGCGGCCCCAGTCTCCCGCCTCGATCATGATGTCGAGAGTGATCACGGCCGGCGGTCCCGGTAATCCGGGCGCGGCGGCTCCGGCGGCGCCTCGCGGGCGGCCTTGTCGTAGGCCGTCACGATGCGGCGCACGAGGTCGTGGCGCACCACGTCGGCCTCCTTGAAGGTGACGCGGGCGATCCCCTCGACGCCGTTCAGGATGCGCACCGCCTCGACCAGGCCGGATTTCTGGCCCGGCGGCAGGTCGATCTGGGTCGGATCGCCCGTGATGATCATCCGCGAGCCATCGCCGAGGCGGGTCAGGAACATCTTCATCTGCATCGACGTGGTGTTCTGCGCCTCGTCGAGCAGCACCAGGGCGTTGGTGAGGGTGCGCCCGCGCATGAAGGCCAAGGGGGCGATCTCGATCATCCCGGTCTGCAGGCCCCGGTCCACGTGCCGGGCCTCCATGAAGTCGTAGAGGGCGTCGTAGATCGGCCGCAGATAGGGATCGACCTTCTCGCGCATGTCGCCCGGCAGGAAGCCGAGCCGCTCGCCGGCTTCCACGGCCGGACGGGAGATGATCAGGCGGTCGACCTGACCGGCCTCGAGCAGCGACACCGCGTAGCCGACAGCCAGCCAGGTCTTGCCGGTGCCGGCCGGGCCTTCGGCGAAGACGAGCTCATTCGTCTTGAGCGCCTTGATATAGGCGTTCTGCGAGGCGTTGCGGGCGCGGACCGGACCGCGCCGGCGCGTGGAGATCTGGTCGAAGGCGGTGAGCCCCGGGACCGGCGGCTCCTCGGCGGCCGGAAAGAGGCTGCCCTGCAGGGTGCTCTCCTCGATGGCGCCGTCCACGTCGCCGGGCCCGAGCGCTCCGCCCTGGCGGGCGCGCTCGTAGAGGCCTTCCAGGACTCGGCGGCCCATCTCGGAGGCTTCCGGCGTGCCCTTCACGGTGACCCGGTTGCCGTTGGCGATGGCGGTCACGTTCAGGCGCCGCTCCAGATGGGCGAGGTTCTGGTCGTATTGTCCGAAGACGAGGCTGGCGAGGCGGTTGTCGTCGAAGGTGAGGACGATCTCGGCCTCTTCGACGACGCCGGGATGCAAGCTGCTGGCGTTCCGCCCCTTTTGGGCTCGTGCGGTCACATTGTCCGCTGGGCTCAAATGCCTCTCCTCTGAAGTTTCGCTGCAAGACGTGCGGCGAACGAATATGGGGTCTCACGCGGCCGGAGACTAGCGCATCGTGCGGGCCCAGCGGGCCGCGCTAGCGAAAAGTGGCCCTGGTTTTCCGCGCAGAACGATGCGCCAGCCAAGATAAGAAGCATCGGATCCGATCCCACAAGTGGGTCCACTCTTGGGGCCGATACTCTAGGCGGCGGCCTGGCTGCCGGGACCGACCCAGTCCCCGAACAGGCTGTTCGAGCCGGCCCGCGTGATCCGCACCGTCACGATCTCTCCGACGGCGTGACGGTCGGTCTCGATCTGCACGGCCTGCAGATAGGGCGACTTGCCCGCCATCTGGCCCGGATGACGACCCGGCTTCTCCAAGAGAACGTCGAGGGTCTGGCCTACGGTTCCGTGGTTGAAGGCCTGTCGCTGCATTTCCAGCAGATTCTGCAGCCGCGCCAGACGCTCGGCCTTCACGGGCTCGGGAACCTGCGCGTCGATTTCGGCCGCCGGCGTGCCGGGGCGGGGGCTGTACTTGAACGAGAAGGAGCTGGCGAAGCCCACATCCGCCACGAGCCGCATGGTCTCCTCGAACTCCGCATCCGTCTCGCCCGGGAAGCCGACGATGAAGTCGGACGAGAGGGCGAGTTCGGGCTGCGCCTCGCGGATGCGCGCGATCAGGCGGCGGTACTCGTCGCCGGTGTGCCGGCGGTTCATCGCGTCGAGGATGCGGTCGGAGCCGGACTGCACCGGCAGGTGCAGGTAGGGCATCACGGCGGAAAGGTCGCGATGGGCGGCGATCAGCTCGTCGTCCATGTCGCGCGGATGGCTCGTGGTGTAGCGCAGGCGTGCGATTCCCGGCACCTCGGCCAGACGGTGCAGCAGGCGGCCGAGCGACCAGACGGAGCCGTCCGGGCCCTCGCCGTGATAGGCGTTCACGTTCTGCCCGATCAGCGTGAGCTCGCGCACGCCCGCATCGGCCAGCCGCAGGGCCTCGTCCAGGATCTTGGCCACCGGCCGCGACACCTCCGTCCCACGGGTATAGGGCACCACGCAGAAGGTGCAGAACTTGTCGCAGCCCTCCTGGATCGTGAGGAACGCCGACACGCCCCGGTTCCGGATCGCCGCCCTCGACGGCTTGGGCAGGTGGTCGAACTTGTCCTCGATCGGGAATTCCGTGTCGACCACGCGCTCGGACCGCGGCTTCTTCAAAAGCCGCGGCAGGTTGTGATAGTTCTGCGGACCCACCACCACGTCGACGGCAGGCGCGCGGCGCAGGATCTCCTGGCCCTCGGCCTGAGCCACGCAGCCGGCCACCACGATCTTGGTCTCCTGGCCGAGCGCCTCCCGCTCCTTCTTCATCTCGCGCACGCGGCCGAGCTCGGAATAGACCTTCTCGGCGGCCTTTTCGCGGATGTGGCAGGTGTTGAGGATGACGAGGTCCGCCTCTTCCATGGCGGCGGTTTCGCTGTAGCCCTCGGAGGTCAGCATGTCGGCCATGCGCTCGGCGTCATAGACGTTCATCTGGCAGCCATAGGATTTGACGAAGACTTTTTTCACGAGGTCGGCCTGTGGTGAAAGGGTGGAGCCCCGTCTTTAAGCGCTTTGGGCCGGCAAGAGAAGAGAGTTGCCGCTGTGACAGAGACAACACCGATTGCGGCCCTCCCGTTAAGCCTCCGGTCCCGGCTTGGGCCGACCGGCCTGGCAAGCGATGATCGAGTCGAGGAAGCCCGGGAAGCGATAGTCGAGGTCGGCCCGCCGCAGGCTGATCATGCGCTTCGTGCCCTCGGGCCGGACCCTGACGAGCCCGGCTTCGCGCAGCTTGGCCAGATGATAGCTCAACCCCGTCTTGGAGCCGAGATGCAGGAACTGGCTGCAGGTCATCGCATCCTGCTCGCCATGGGCCAGAAGCCCGATGATGGCGAGACGCGTCTCGTCGCCGAGGGCCGACAGGACGTGGGCCAGCTCGATCTGATCGGCATGGGGATGGGGAAGGGACGTCATGCGGTTCAACATAAGGGTTTTTGCTCGTAGTTCAACATCTCTTGAACTAGTCCTTGACACGTGGAGATCAAAGGTTCAATTGTTCAATAATCGTTGAACAAACCGGGTGGACCATGAACAAGCGCCTCTTCTGGCTGGCTCTCGGCACCTTCGCCATCGGGGCGGAGGGATTCGTCATCGCGTCGCTCCTCCCGCAGATCTCCGAAGATACCGGCGTGACCCTGATCGAAGCCGGATATCTCGTGGTAGCCTTCGCGCTGGTCTATGCGACCGCCTCGCCGGTCCTGACGGCGCTCACCGCCGACCGGGACCGGCGCACGATCCTCACGGCGAGCGCCGTGGTCTTCGCCGCCGGCGCCCTGAGCGCCGCCTTCGCCCATACCTATGCGGTTCTCCTCGTCGCCCGGATCGTGATCGCCTGCGCGGCCGGGCTCTACGCCGCGACCGCCCAGGCGACCGCGGTCGCGATCTCCCACGCCGACCATCGGGCGCGGGCGATCGCCATCGTGGTCGGCGGAACATCCCTCGCCGTGGCGTTCGGGGCGCCTCTGGGCGCGTTCGTCGCCGGCTGGGCCGGCTGGCGGGGCACCTATGCGAGCATCGCCCTGGCCGGGGTGATCGCCGCCCTGGCGATCCGCCTCATGCTGCCGGGCGGATTGCGCGGCACGAGGATGTCGCTCCGGAGCCGGTTCGCGGTCCTGTCGCAGCCCGGAATCCGTACCGCCCTGGCGACGACGCTGCTCTACATGACGGCGGGCTTCATGATCTTCACCTATATCGCACCCATGACCCTGCAGGCCGCCGGGCTCGTCCGGTCCCTGCTGCCCACCGTGCTGCTGGTCTATGGCAGCGGCGCCGCCCTGGGGAACTATCTCGGCGGGCAGATGGCCGACCGCTGGGGCGCGCAGCGCATGGTGACGATCGCCATCGTTCTCAACACGGGCATGATGCTGTTCTTCACGCTCCTCGGGCATTTGCCGGACGGGTGGGCGGGGCCGGCCTTCCTCGGCGCCCTCTTTCCCTGGGGCGTCATGTCGTGGTCCTTTCCGCCCGCCCAGGCGAGCCGGATCCTGGCGATCGCGCCGGGCAGCGCCCCGCTGGCCCTCTCGCTCAACGGCTCGGCCCTGTATTTCGGCGTGGCGCTCGGCTCGTTCATCGGGGGGCTGGTGCTGCGCTATGCGACCGTGGGTGATCTCGGCTGGGTGGCCGCTCTCTTCCTGGTCACGGCGCTCGTCCTGGTCCGTGCGGGACGGTTACGGCCGGCCGGACTTCCGGCGGCCTGACCGGCAGGAGATTGAGGGCCGCCTGTCTCCCTCAATCGCCGAAGGCGCCCTCGACCGGGGCCGACAATGCGGCATCGGCGGCCAGGATCTCGGACACGACCTTCGCGAAGGCCGGGCGGGCGCCGAGCCGTCCATACCAGCCGGCCAGGGCCTCGTGACCCTTCAGGGACGGGCCGCCGAGGCGGCGGGTCCAGAAGACGGGCATGAACACCGCGATGTCGGCGGCCGAAAAGGCGTCGCAGAGATAGTCCCGGCCCTGGAGCGCCCGGTCGATTTCGGCGAAATGGCCGGCCAGGGCCGCCTCGGCCTCCCGGGCCTTCGCTTCCTTGGCGTTCCAGCGCTCGAGATCGTCGGGTTTCGGCTCGGTCCGGTGCATCAGGAAGCGCAACGGGGCCAGCATGACCTCGTCGCCGAACACGTCGAAGAGCCGGCACCGGGCCCGTTCTGCCGGAGACGCCGGATAGAGTGCCGGATCCGGGTGGGCGTCCTCCAGGTATTCGAGGATCACCGTCGAATCGTAGAGGGACAGATCCCCGTCCACGAACACCGGGACCTGTCCCTTGGGATTGACCGCGAGGACGTGCGGATTCTTCGGGCTGTAGCCGGCGGTCTGCGTGAACGGCACCAGGATCTGCTCGAACGCGAGCCCCTTCTCGTGAAGAGCGATCTCGACCTTGCGGGAGAAGAGGCTCACGGGGCCGGAATAGAGAGATCTTCATCGGGGTGCCTTTCGGGATGTCATCGGCTGAACGCGGCCGGCAGGTGATCCTGCCAGCGATCGACATTCAAGCCTTCCACATCGGCCCGCGACAACCCGATATCGGCAAGCTCCCGGTCGTCCATCCGGTACAGGACCCTGGAGTTCCTGCGTGCGTCGAGCCAGGCCTCAACCTTGAGCAGAAGCTGAAGCAGGGCACCCTTGTGCTCACGGCCAAGGCTGTGAAACCCAAGATTTACTGTGGCATGTCCGATCGCCATGGCGGGTCTCCTTCAATGGCGTTGCATTGAAGAGAAATGTGCTCCCATGATAGGTTATAGGCAAACGAGAACTTCTTGCGCGTCGCCCAAGCAAAACTTGGGCAAAATCCCTGGATCCGCCATGTCCCGCCGACGCCTGCCACCCCTGAACGCCCTGCGCGCCTTCGAGGCTGCGTCCCGCCACCTGAATTTCGAGAAGGCGGGCGACGAGATCGCCGTGACGGCGAGCGCCGTGGGCCAGCAGGTGAAGGCGCTCGAAGCGTGGCTCGGGCGTCCCCTCTTCGTCCGTCATCCGAGCCGCGGCGTGGCGCTGACACCCCTGGGCGAGGCCTATGCCACTTCCCTGTCGGACATCCTCGATCGGCTCGACCATGCCACCGCCCAGGCCCTGCGCCCGGAAGCCTCCCATGTCATCACGGTCAGCGCGATGCCGAGCCTCGCGTCGAACTGGCTCATCCCCCGGCTCGGATCCTTCCAGGCTCGGTATCCGGATTTCGACGTCCGGGTCTCGGTCTCGATGCAGCTCACCGATTTTGCCCGGGAGGACGTGGATATCGCGATCCGCTTCGGCCAAGGCGCCTATCCGGGCCTGCGCACCGACCTGCTGATGGACGAATATTTCTTCGCGGTGTGCAGCGCGGGCCTTCTGGGCGATCCGGAGCGGCCCTTGCGGGAGCCCGCGGACCTGCGCCGTCATACCCTCATTCACGAGGCCGTCGGAGCGGTGCCGGACTACACCACCTGGGACCGTTGGCTCGCGGCTCTCGGCGTCACGGGCGTCGACACCTCCCGCGGCCCGCGCTTCACCCACACCTATCTCTGCCTGCAGGCCGCCGCGTCCGGTCAGGGTGTGGCCCTCGCCACCAACGTGCTGATCGGCGACTATCTGCAGGCCGGGCGCCTGGTTCAGCCCTTCCCGCAGCAGGTGAAGGGGGCCTACCAATATTACGTGGTCTGCCCCGAGGCCACCGCCGACCGTCCGGCTCTGGCGGCCTTCCGGGCCTGGCTGATGGAGGAGGCGAAAGCGTCCGGCGTGGAGGCGACGCGGGGGTGAACGGCCTCAAGCCCCTTCAAGGCACGGCGTACCTCGGCCTCGGCGGAGGCGGTCGCCTGCTTGCGGTTGCCGTTGAACGGGATCGGCTCGCCCCAGGTGACCACCACGTCGAGCGGGACGCCCTGGACGAACAGCTTGAGGTGGGGCGCGAGATCCATGTCGCCGTACCAGGCGATGAACGGGCGCTCGCGCCGGGTCACCGGCAGGCCGTTGCGGCCGGTATAGGCGATGGCGAGCGGCTGGAGGAACACCCGCTCGACGCTGTCGTGCATGAGGGCCGTCTGGGCCGCGCCCACCAGGGACGAGCGGAAGGGCAGGAGACGGTTGCCGTCGCTCGTGGTGCCCTCCGCGAACAGGACGATCACCTCGCCCTTCACCAGGCGGTGGGCGAGCGCGTCGTTCACCTCGGCGGTGGCCTTGCGGCGCTGGCGGTCGATGAAGACCGAGCGCTGAAGCCGCGCGAACAGGCCGACCACGGGCCAGCCTTCGATCTCGGATTTGGCGATGAAGGAGAGGGGATGGAGCGATCCGATCACTGGAATGTCGAGCCAGGA